>NZ_JACLCT010000039.1:0-41969 GCF_014218915.1 Chryseobacterium sp. C2(2020) | reverse complement strand
TTATTTTTGAAAAAAGGCTCAGATTATAAAATCCAAGCCTAACTTTTCTACTTACACACTTTACGGGATAGTGTCATAAAATTTAAATCAACGCTTAATAATTCAGTCTTTCCAGACGGATTTTATTGAATTTTTCTTTTTCGTTGAACTCGCGAAGCAGAATATAACCTTCTTTCGCAACATACGGCGTTACCACATAATTATCTTTTTCTGAAATAGGAACAACTTCCTGCTTGAATTTCCCGTCAATAATCGTATTGATGAAAAGATTCCACTTCTTTTCTTTGGTTACCTGATCTTTCTGATAATCGCGGAAGAAAAAGACAACATCTTTTCCGTCATTCAGATATTGAGAAAAAAGATAATCGCTGTTTACCCACTTGGATTTTTCTTTTTCAAAAACCTGTACATCTTTTACCCTAAAATCTTTATCGGTGTTAATGTAAACCAGATCAGTTGTTTTCGGAGCATTGTACTGTCCCGCAGGTTTGAATTTCTCCGAAAGAATTCCAACACTGCCGTCGCTCATAAAATACGCATCCTTCGTCTGAAGATAATAGCCGTTTTCTACGCCTCCGTCTGCACTCAGTTTTGGAATGTGGTTGGAAAGATCCGGTTTGTAGCTGATGGTTTTCAGATCTACATTATAATTGTTTTTATCAAGGATAAATCTTGCAAAGCCTCTGTTCTCTTTGGAAATATAATTTCTTCCCAGCAAAACTACTTTATCATCAAAAGTTTTATCATTATCAATTCCGCTTAAAGCATCAATATTATAAATGGTTTCCGGAGAAAGTCCCGTTATCGGCTTGTTGGAAAGTTCTTTTCCTGTCTTCATATCAATCACTACAAGAGAAAATGTTTTGTCGTCATCATTTACCTTTCTCAGGATTCCGTAGATGCGGTTTTCGTCCTTTTCCAAAATGGAAAGGTCGGAAAATACTTTTTTATCTCCGTTTGTATTGTAGCTGTATCGCCAGATTTCTTTCTTATTATCATCAAATTTTATCAGGCTGTTTTTATTGATGTATTTTCCGTAGTCGTTGTATTCTAAAGCCAGATAACCGCCTTCTTTAATTTCTCCGACCACGGAAACATAATTGTATCCTCTCTCTTTCTTCTCGGCGCGGTTTTCTTTTCTTTCTTCTTTAAAAGTTTTGGGCTGTGAGATTTCTTTAAACGTTCCGTCTTCCTGATAATCGTAATACACTTTGGGCTTTACTGTATTGGTTTTAGGATCAATAACCATAGAAACAGGAGCCGCTGCATCTTTGGAAAAAGCCTGAAGATAATTGATGTCCGAAGGCTGAAGAATAATCTGCCCTTTAAAATCCACATATCCGAAATAATTGGAAACCAGAAGTCCCGCTTCAAATTCTTTATTGGCAACCGGATTCAGGTTTTTATCTAAAATAACGTATTCGAATTTCTGTTTTTTATTGTCTGTTTTTCCGTAGGAATAGATAGAAACATAGCCGTAAAGATTGTCTTTGGTATCAAACAGCGCATTCATCCCTACATTTTTGCCTGAGGCTAAAGAAGCCAGATCCTGAGTCTGAGAATAAGCAATTGTCTGAATAAGACCAAAAACCAAAAATGTTAATTTTTTCATGGTTAAAATTTGAATTTCAAAAATAGCAAATTCGGGGATATGTTCTTAAAAAAATAAAAGCCCTGATTTCTCAAGGCTTTCGGTCTATATTTTAGAAAGTAAATTTCTGAAACTTGTCTTTTCGTCGATAATTCTTCTCAACTCTGAAACCGGAACTCTTTCCTGAACCATCGTATCTCTATCTCTTATCGTCACCGTATGATCGGTTAAAGAATCGTGATCGATCGTGATACAGTAAGGTGTTCCGATCGCATCCTGTCTTCTGTAACGTTTTCCGATTGCATCTTTTTCTTCGTAGAATAAGTTGAAATCATATTTCAGATCGTTGAAAATTTTCTCTGCATATTCTGCCAAACCATCTCTTTTCATTAACGGAAGAATCGCTGCTTTAATTGGCGCTAAAGCCGGAGGTAAAGATAAAACTGTTCTTTCGGAACCATCTTCCAAAACTTCGTCTCTTAAGCAATGAGAGAATAAAGCTAAGAACAATCGGTCTAAACCAACCGAAGTTTCCACCACATACGGAACATAGTTTTCGTTTCTTTCAGGATCGAAGAACTGAAGTTTTCTGCCTGAAAATTCTTCATGCGCTTTTAAATCGAAATCCGTTCTTGAGTGAATACCTTCCAGTTCTTTGAAACCAAAAGGGAAATTAAATTCAATATCCGCGGCAGCATTTGCGTAATGAGCCAGTTTTTCATGATCGTGGAATCTGTAATTTTCATCACCTAAACCTAAAGCCAAATGCCAGTTCAGACGTTTTTGCTTCCATTGCTCGTAGAATTCAAGTTCTGTTCCCGGAGCTACGAAAAACTGCATTTCCATCTGTTCGAATTCACGCATTCTGAAGATAAACTGTCTTGCAACAATCTCGTTTCTGAACGCTTTTCCGATCTGTGCAATACCGAAAGGAAGTTTATGACGGGAGGTTTTCTGAACATTCAAAAAGTTAACGAAAATTCCCTGCGCAGTTTCCGGTCTTAAATAAAGATCCATTGCAGAATCTGCAGAAGCACCTAATTTAGTCCCGAACATCAGGTTGAACTGTCTTACCTCCGTCCAGTTTTTAGAACCCGTGTCAGGATCAGCAATTTCCAGCTCTTCAATTAACGCTTTTACATCAGCAAGATCTTCATTTTCTAAAGATTTTGCTAGTCTGGAAAGGATTGCTTCCCTTTTGGCTCTGTATTCCAAAACTTTTGGATTTGTTGCCACAAACTGTTCTTTATCAAAAGCCTCACCGAATCTTTTCGCTGCTTTTTCAATCTCCTTATTCTCCTTATCTTCAATTTTAGCACAGTAATCTTCCACCAAAACATCTGCTCTGAAACGTTTCTTAGAATCCTTATTATCAATCAATGGATCGTTGAAAGCGTCTACGTGTCCCGAAGCCTTCCATGTAGTCGGGTGCATCAGGATCGCCGAATCAATACCCACAATATTTTCGTTAAGCTGTACCATCGCTTTCCACCAGTATTGCTTGATATTATTTTTTAACTCGGCTCCGTTTTGTCCATAATCATAAACAGCGGATAAACCATCGTAGATCTCACTCGAAGGGAAAATAAAACCATATTCTTTAGCGTGAGAAATCACTTTCTTGAAAACATCTTCTTGCTTTGCCATAATTTTTTAACGTCTGAAAGTGCAAAAATATGAATTTGAATCCCAATTCCATGAAATTCAATAAAAAAAGCCGTCAATAGACAGCAAATATTTACATTTTTAAATTTCAGGAGTCGGGAACCTGCTTTCACTACTCGCTTTTTTCTGTTTTCAGCGCGGCGGAGCCGCCGCGCTGAAAACAGAAAAAGAGCTCAGACATGCCGTTCAATCAGGACTACTAAGAACAGCAAAAAAAAGCAGTTGTAAAAACTGCTCCTGTATATCTTAGAAATTGTAGGATAATCCGATGCTGTTTCCTGTGATGTCTAACCTGTAAGAAGCGGTTTTTGTTTCTCCGCCTTCCGGATTCTGGTTTTGCGTATCCACAGCTTTCTTTAGATTTTTTCCGGAACTGATCGCAAAAGGAATCCCGATTCCCACAAATCCTGCTCCGATTCCTACCAATCCCCAACCGCTTTTATCTTTTACTTTGTAGGCTACACCATTGTGATAAGCCGTTTTGGTACGTAATATCTGTTTTGCTAATCCGAAACCGATAAAACCACCGCCAATTGCTCCGAAAATCTGAGAAACCGTACTGTTCGTGTTCGCTTTCTTCATATAGTTCAGCGCTTCAGGATTGGTGAACACTTTTTTATACTCGGAAAACTTAAATTTCTGATCTCCTTTGATAAAAAACTCTCTGTTGGATTTTCCCAACTTCAGTGAATCTGAATTCTGGGCAAAAGAAATTAATGGAAAAATACTAAGTAATAAAGTAAATAATAGCTTTTTCATAGTTAAAAATTTGCGCGAAAATAAAGATTCTCTCTTTTATCAAAAGAATTTAAAATGTTAATTTTTTTCAATATCAGAGGTATGAAATCATTTTAATTATTATTGTCTTAATTTGAGACAATTTATCGTAATTTGCTTTATCAAAATTGAGTCATGAAAAAATCAGGATTATTAATTGTTATTTTTCTTTTGGTAAGTCATTTGTTTTTTGCGCAGAAAATTTCAGAGGGAAAGATCGTTACAACTTATATTACTGCTAAAACATTACAGAATAGTGCAGGAGAAAATCCTAAGCGAAGAGTAACCGTTTATCTTCCGCCGGATTATGAAAAATCCTCCAAAAGATATCCCGTTATTTATTTTTTACACGGTTTTTTCTGGAGCGACAGTTTGCTGGTGAGCAACGATAAGATCAATCATATTTTTGATCGGGCGATTTATTCAAAAAAGATAAAACCCGTTATCGTTGTCATGCCCGATGAAAGCACCGTTTTTAAAGGAAGTTTTTACGCCAATTCAAAATCTTCAGGAAACTGGTCAGATTTTACGTCTGTTGAGCTGGTCGATTTTATTGATAAAAATTACAGAACAATAGCAAATAAAGACAGCCGCGGAATTTCAGGGCATTCCATGGGCGGAAACGGAGCGCTGAGAAATGCCATACTTCATCCCGAAGTTTTTTCTTCTGTGTATGCACTGTCTCCCGGAATTTTAGACGCCCGTTTCTTTGCACTTTCAGAAATGGAACTCTATAAAAATGCTGATCAAATTAAAAACATTCAGGATGTATCCAAACCTGAAAATGCAAGGTTAAATATTGTCTTTGCCATCGCAAGAGCTTACAACGGAAATAAAAATAAAGCTCCCTTTTTTGCAGATCTTCCATTTTCTTTTGAAGGTGAAAATGTAAGGATTAATTCAGCCATTTTAGACGAAATGAACAGAAACTCCACTTCAGAACTGCCTTTTTCACAATATGAAAATCTGAAAAAATTAAAAGCCATAAAATTCGACTGGGGTAGAAACGACGAGCTGAAACATATTCCGCCAAGCTGCCTGAATTTCAGCAAAACACTGGAAATGCTCGGTATAAAACATGAAGCTGAGGAATACATAGGAACGCACGGAAGCGAAGTAAGCAAAGAAAACGGAAGAATTGAAAATCAGATGCTGCCGTTTTTTAATATACATCTTAAGTTTGAAGAATAATATAAAACTTCTACTTTTGCCGGATGTTAGAAATTCTTTATCGCGACGAACATCTTATTGCCATCAACAAACCGAGCGGATTGTTGGTTCATAAATCTTTTTATTCCGGAGAAGCGGATACGTATGCGATTCAGGAACTGAGGAAGCAGATCGGACAAAAAGTGTATCCTGTTCATCGCATAGACCGGAAAACTTCGGGTGTTTTGCTGTTCACTTTAGATAAAGATACACTGAGAATGATGAGCACTCAGTTTGAGGAAAAACAGGTTGAAAAGAAATACATTGCCATTTTGCGAGGCTGGACGAAAGAAGAGGAAACAATCGATTACGATCTGGTTAACGAAAACGAAATTACGCAAAATGCAATCACATACTATCGCCGTCTGCAGACTTCAGAGATCGATTTACCCTTTTTAAAACATCAGACTTCCAGATACTGCTTAGTAGAAGCCATCCCTGAAACGGGACGATTTCATCAGTTGAGAAAGCATTTTAAACATATTTTACATCCGATTTTAGGCTGTCGAAAACATGGCTGCAACAAACAGAATAAATTGTGGCTTCAAACCTTTGATATTAATAAAATGACACTTCACGCTCATCAACTGACATTTAATCATCCGGTTTCCAACGAAAGAATCACGGTAAATGCGACTATTGATGATGATTTCAAAAAAGTAGGGGATATTTTGAAACTGGATTTGAGCGCATATTCTTAATTTCTTAAACTTCCATCAACTTTGTGAAGACTTCTCACATTTAAATTAATGACCGAGGTTTAGCCCCGATTGTAATGAAAATCCTTTTTTGCAAAAAAAGATTGTAATGGAAAGCGGGAAATAGCTCCTGAAAGCAATTTAACAAACGATCGTAGCTTTAGCACATTACACAGATCTTATGTTTTATAGATACCATTGATAATATCTTTTTCCATAAAATATCATACATTAACCGAACGTTAATTTTAAAATGAGTACTTTTGTAAAACTTTTTTTCAATGTACAAATCGTTCATTCGCCCGATTCTTTTCAAATTTGATCCTGAAGAAGTACACCATTTTACTTTTTCGATGCTTAAAAATTTCGGATTTCTTACCAAATTATTTTTTCCAAAACCTATTGAAGACAAGCGTCTGGAAAGAGAAGTTTTTGGCTTGAAATTTAAAAATCCTGTTGGTTTGGCGGCAGGTTTCGATAAAAATGCAGTTTTGTTCAATGAATTGGGAGATCTTGGTTTTGGATTTGTGGAAATTGGAACCGTAACGCCGAAAGCTCAGGCGGGAAATCCTAAAAAAAGACTGTTTCGTTTAATTGAAGATGGCGGAATTATCAACAGAATGGGCTTCAATAACGACGGTCTGGAAGCAGCGATTGAAAAACTGAAAGGCAATAAAGGAAAAATCATCATCGGTGGAAACATCGGAAAAAATACGAATACTTCTCCCGAAAATTACACGCAGGATTATCTGGAATGTTTTGAGGGGCTTCATCCTTATGTAGATTATTTTGTGCTGAATGTAAGCTGTCCGAACGTAGGAAGCCACGCCAAACTGGAAGATGTAGATTACCTTCGTGAACTGATTACGGAAGTGAAAAAAATTAACCAGTCGAAATCTGTACAGAAACCAATTCTCCTGAAAATTGCTCCGGATCTGAATAACAATCAATTAGATGAAATTATTGAACTGATTGCAGAAACAAAAATCGACGGAATCGTAGTTTCCAATACATCAGTGAACAGAGAAGGGCTGAAAGCGTCACCTGAAGTTTTAGCAGAAATCGGAAATGGTGGTCTTAGCGGAAAACCTATTCGTGAAAGAAGCACAAAAATGATCAAATATCTTTCTGATAAAAGCAACAGAGCATTTCCAATCATTGGAGTTGGCGGAATTCATTCTGCAAAAGATGCGCTCGAAAAACTGGATGCAGGAGCAACGCTGGTTCAGTTGTACACAGGTTTTATCTACGAAGGTCCGGAATTGATTCAAGATATTAATAAGGAAATTTTGACAAGAGCAAGTCGCCTCTCTGTATAATTTGTTGAAATTTCTGAAAAACAAAAAAGAGTTCTCCTGAGCTCTTTTTTTATGATTTTAAAGGAAAAAATGCGCAATCGTATAAATAATCAGCCCCACCAAACCACCGACGATCGTTCCGTTCACACGGATGAACTGAAGATCTTTCCCTACTTCCAGCTCCAGCTTTTCGCTTAATTCTTTTCCCTGCCAGTTTCCGACGGTCGAGCTAATGAGGTTTCCGAATTGATGGGTATTTTTTAGAATATATTTGTAAGCGGTAACACGAACCCAGTCGTCGATTTTTTTCTGAAAATTTTCGTCATTTTTTAAATTCTGTGAAAATTCATTCAGATTTTTAGATAAATATTTCTTTAGTGAAGATTCATCGTCCTGAAGTTCTTTCGTTAACGTATTTTTAATGGAAATCCAGATGTCGTTGGAATATTCATTCAGCTTGTCGTTTTTGAGGAGATCATTTTTAATATTTTTAAATTCCTCTTCCCATTTCGGATCCTGTTTGAGTTCATTGGAGAAATCATAGATTTTCTGGGTGATCAGATTTCGTATTTCGTGGTTCGGATCTTGTTCAATCTCTTTGAAAAAATCTGAAAGTCCGGAGGTAATTTTATCAGCAATTTTATTATCCACAAAAGCAGGGATAAAAGTATAGCTTCCTTTTTTCACGCGGTCTTTAATCATTTCATCATTTTCAGCGATGTAATTTTTAATCTGAGAAGAAAGATTGGTAATAATCCTCTGATGATCGTTTTTGTCTAAAAGATAGTTAATTCCGTTGCCTAAAATGGCGTTCAGTTTGATGGTATCTGTCATTTCAGACACTTTGTTGCTGATAAAACGGCTTACTTCCGAGTCATCGAGCTTATTTAAAATATCCAGAACAATATCCGAAAGGTTTTTAAGCAAAACATCCTGATTCTTTTCTTTTCCGAGCCATTCTCCCACAAAATTCGAGATTTTTAATTTCTGGATATAAGGTCTGATGTTTTCCGGAGAAAGAAAATTAGTTACGACAAAACTTCCCAGATTGTCTCCCAGTTTCTGTTTGCTGTTTTCAATAAGATTGGTGTGCGGAATCGGTAATCCGAGCGGATGGCGGAAAAGGGCTGTTACGGCAAACCAGTCTGCCAAAGCTCCCACCATTGCCGCCTCGGAAAAGGCACGAACATAACCTATCCAGTGCGAGTCTATGGTTTTTTGCAATAAGGTAGTCCCGATAAACAGAACTGCCATTAACACAAATAATCCTGTGGCAAATGCTTTGTATTTTCTGAGCTGTTTTCTTTTGGCTTCATCATTCATATGCTCAAATTTAGTAAATTTGGTTGTGAATTTTCAAGGACAAATTTTGCTGTAAAAAAATAGTAATTTATATGTCTGATTTCTCAGAATCATTGTTTTTACGGCTTAAATTTTGTCTCACTTATAAAAATATTTAAAATTCTATGGAAAACCAAGCAAAAAACAATCCATACTACTCCAGAACAGATACTTCAAAACTCGATATTTCCAATGAAGAATGGAGAAAAATCCTGTCTCCGGATTTATATGCCATTGCCAGAGAAGCCTCAACGGAAAGACCATTCACCGGAAAATATAATGAATTTGATGAATTGGGAGAATATTACTGTGCGGTGTGCGGAAACCATTTATTCCGTTCCACTTCGAAATTTTCTAGCAGTTGCGGCTGGCCAAGTTTTTTTGAAGCAGATAAAGAAGGAGTGTATTACAAAAGAGATACTACCTATGGAATGGAAAGGGTAGAAGTACTCTGTAAAAGATGCGATTCCCACTTAGGACACGTTTTCGATGATGGTCCTCAACCAACAGGATTACGCTACTGTATGAATTCCATAAGTCTGGAATTTGTTGCAGATTCTGAAAAATAATATCATGATGAGCTATGAAAGAAGTTATTAATTTTGATGAACGGAAACCTATTTGGATTGCATTATCTGATCTTTATTTGGATACGGAATTAAAACAGGATTTTCATTTAAAATATATAGCTACCACAATATCCCAAAGCTCGTATACTTTTGATGAGGTGAAAAAAATTAATAAGTATGAAGTTTTTCCTGTACTTTTTTCAAATTTGCTGCTTCCAGCAGGCGAATGGTTTGCGTTTGATGAAAGGATAACTATAAATAGTATTATAGAGTGGATAGAATCAAAAAAAACTTTAGATTTACTGGCTGTTGAATGGGTTTATATGGTATATAAAGACATCAATGAAGAATATTGGGATGAAATTGAATATCTATATAATAAAATAAGAAGTAGCTCATTATCTGGTAGTTAAAATTTCTTAAATTGCGTTAAACTTTGTGGAGTTATTGCGCTTACCCTAATTATGTTTTATACATTTGCTGACTCAATTGGATTTAACATAATAGTGAAATAGTGAATGAAAGCATTGTATAGCTTATTAGGTGCAGCTTACATCGTTACTACTTCATTCTATTTGTCTCCAAAAAAGGCAATCGAAAAGAATGAAATCAGTACAACAAAAATTGTAAGATTAGCCGACACGAAATCTGAGAAATCTGCGGCAACAGCAGAAAGTTCATCAGAAGAATTATACAAATCTATTGTTTTCGAGCAGGGACACGAACTTAATGAGGAGGTTTTTTTCAAAGCAGTAACAGGTTTTGAAAATATGAAGAAAGCAGGTTTGCTTAACGGGGATTCGCATTTACTTACGGTATGCGATTTTTCTATGTCTTCGAACACAAAAAGACTTTGGGTAATTGACATGAATGAGAAAAAGGTATTGTTTAATTCATTAGTGGCGCACGGAAAAAATACAGGCGAAGAATTTGCTACGAATTTTTCTAACACGGAAAGTTCGTTGCAGAGCAGCTTAGGATTTTATATCACGGATGCAACGTACGACGGCGACAACGGCTATTCTCTTAGACTACTTGGAATGGACAAAGGATTTAATGATGCAGCCTACAGAAGAGCCATCGTTATGCACGGCGCAGATTATGTAAGCGAAGAATTTGCCGCCATGCACAAAAGAATCGGCAGAAGTTGGGGTTGTCCCGCAGTTCCGAGAGATTTAACAAAACCGATCATTAATACCATAAAAGGAAGAAATCTTCTTTTTATTTATTATCCGGATCAGAATTACCTTTCCAAATCGGAGTGGTTAAAAGCATAACAGAAAAGCAGTCGGATTTGACTGCTTTTTTTATTTCTATTAAATTAAAAATTTCCTGCACGTTTGTCATTCTGACGAGGGAAGAATCTATTAAATTACTATTTTTCGTTCATTAAGAGCGGATGATACAGAATTGTTTTATCTGCTCAATCTTCCAGAGATTTATTCAAAAAGCTTAAGAAAACTTCTTAAAAATCAACGTGGCATTGTGTCCTCCGAAACCAAAAGCATTACTCAATGCATAATTGATATTCTTTTCTTTCGCTTCTCCAAAAACAATATTCAGGTCTTTCGGGATGTTTTCATCAATATTGTGAAGATTAATGGTTGGCGGAATAATTCCTTTTTCTATCGCTTTGATTGAAAGAATGGCTTCCGCAGCTCCGGCAGCTCCCAGCAAATGTCCCGTCATGGATTTTGTGGCACTAATGTCAAGATTTTTACTTCCTTTAAATAATTTATTGATCCCGTTTAATTCTACCAAATCTCCCATTGGAGTAGAAGTAGCGTGAGGATTAATATAATCAATATCTTCGGTGTTGATTCCAGCTTCCTGTAAAGCCAGTTGCATCGCTTTAATGGCTCCGACTCCATCGGGATGAGGTGCTGTCATGTGATATGCGTCGGCTGTCATCGCAGCTCCTGCCAATTCTGCATAAATTTTTGCGCCTCTTGCTTTGGCGTGTTCATATTCCTCAAGAATTAAGGCTCCCGCTCCTTCTCCCATCACAAAACCATCTCGTTCTGCATCATAAGGGCGGCTTGCGGTGGCAAAATCATCATTTCTTGTAGACATGGCTTTCATAATCGAGAAACCTCCAATGGAAGCGGGAGTGATCGCAGCTTCAGAACCGCCGCTCACAATCACTTTGGCTTTTCCTAATCTGATGTAGTTAAAAGCATCCATCAAAGCAGTATTTCCTGTTGCACACGCTGAAATGGTTGTATAATTGATTCCCTGAAGTCCGAATTTCATTGAAATCATTCCCGAAGCCATATTCGCAATGAATTTTGGAACAAAGAAAGGATTGAATCTTGGCGTTCCGTCTCCTTTGGTAAACTCCATCACTTCACTTTCGAACGTCCACATTCCGCCCTGTCCGGTTCCCCAGATTACTCCGGTGTCGAAAGGATCCATTTTTTCAAGCTCCAATCCGGAATCTGTTAAAGCTTCTGCTGTGGAATACATCGCGTATTGTGAAAAAAGATCACTTCTTTTGATTTCATTATGTGTTAAATGGACTTTCGGATCAAAATTTTTAACCTCACAGGCAAAATGAACTTTAAATTTTTCTGTATCGAAGTGGGTGATTTTGTTGGCTCCGCTTATGCCGTTGATGCTGTTGTTCCAGAATTCTTCAACATTATTTCCTAAAGGCGTTACTGCGCCAAGTCCTGTAATGACAACTCTTTTCATTTAGTTACTGATTTTGAATAAATTAGAGGTTCCTCTTGCAATTAAGCGCGTTTTATCTGCATTCCAGATTTCGCACTCTGCGTTTACAAACTGCTTTCCTCTTTTGATGATTTTCGTTTCAGCTACAATATTATCATTTTCTTTTGCTGTTGAAAAATAATCGATGCTGTTATTTATGGTTACGATAAAGTTTTTTTCGTTTAAAGAGAACATAGTGGCTCCGATAACATCATCAAAAATGGCTGCGGTAACCCCACCGTGAAGATTTCCCATGGGATTCAGCCATTCTTCCCGTACTGTATACTGAAATTCCAATTGTCCTTCTTCTGCCGAAAGAACAACAGGATTCAGCCATTTCATAAAGGGAGAAGGAGATTCTGTAAACTCTTTTCCGATGAATGATTTTAATATTTGTAATTTATCCATATGAATTATGAGATATTTTGTTTAATTTCTTTGTCGATAACCTGTAAGATTTTGTCTAAGGCGATGTTGAGATATTTTTCGTCTTCTATGGTTTTGGATAAAAGAATACCGCCTTCAATCATCATGATGAATAAGGATGCAAATTCCTCCGCATTAATTTCAGGCTTAAATTCTCCGTTTTTTTGTCCTTCCCCGATAGTATCTGAAATCATTTTTATCCAGTCCTGAAAAGAATGACGGACCTTTTTTCTTAATTCCGGAAAGGAATCATTACATTCTGTGGCAGCATTCATTAAAGGACAACCCCCGTGTTGAAAGACAACTTTCCAGTTTTTTCTGTAAAATGCAATAAAAGCATACAGTTTGGCAGACATCGTAGGATATTCTTCACCAAAAGATCTCTGCATATTTTTCTTAAGAATTCCTGCATTGAACTGATATACTTCAAGAGCCACTTTATCTCTGTTTTCAAAGTTTCCGTAAATGCTTCCTTTGGTTAAACCCGTCGCTTTTGTAATGTCCGAAAGGGATGTAGAGGTATAGCCTTTGGTATTAAACAAAGAGGCGGTTTTCTCAATGATGAATTGTTTTGTCTTTTCTGGTTTTGACATTTTTATGCTGAATTCCTGCAAAGATACAAAAATATACCAATCGGTATATTTTATAATAAGATTAAATGTATCCGTCTATATTAAACCATTAAGATTTTATTTAAGAAGTTTAGATTAATTAAGTTGAATATTTTATTTTTTAAATTTTGGCTAAAGCCTTATGGTTTATTTTTTGAATGAAAAAACGGGCTGAAGCCCGTTCCTATTCATGTTGATATTAAGATTTTAAATAATTTATGTGAAGAGCTTAATAGTCTTAACTAAAATCTTAATCGTTCAAACTCTTACTTCGCCAAAGTAGCTTCCAAAGTAATTTCGAAATTGAATGCTGCACTTACAGGACAACCTTCTTCCGCGATTTTTGCATATTTCTGGAATTCTTCTTCTGAAATTCCCGGAACTTTAGCTGTTAACGTTAATTCAGATTTTGTAATTTTTCCTGCGCTTGGATCCAAAGTAATAACAGATTTTGTCGTTAATTCTTCCGGAGTATAACCTGCCTGAGAAAGTTCTGCACTTAATTTCATGGTGAAACAACCTGCGTGAGCCGCTGCCAGTAATTCTTCAGGATTTGTTCCCACTCCGTCTTCAAATCGGCTGTTAAATGAATACTGAGTCTGGTTTAAAGTGGTGCTTTGTGTGGTAAGATGTCCTTTTCCTTCTTTAATAGTTCCGTTCCAAACGGCTGTTGCGTTACGTCTCATAATGTTTTTGTTTTAATATTGTTATTTTGATGTGACAAAGGTATTGCAGATTTCGTTCCAGATAAATACACAAAAAGAACTAACTATTGTACTTTTTTCCCGAATTGTAATTTTTTTTGAAATTTGCAGGAGTACTTCCGATTTTTTGCGTGAAAAGACGGTTGAAATAAGCAGGATCTTCATAGCCCAGATCGTAAGCGATTTCTTTTACGGGTTTATCGGTATAAAATAAAAGCCTTTGGGCTTCCAATAAAATTCTGCTGATGATAAACTGGTTAGGAGATTCCAGATTCAGATTTTTGAATTTATGCGTGAGTGTCTTTGGAGAAATATGAAGCAGTTCTGCATAATCAGCCACATTATGTTTTTCCCGAAAATAAACTTCAAGCAAACGGCTGAAATCCCTGAAAATATCCAGTTCGTGCGCCGGAATTTTTATTTCATCATTATTCAGATTCTGCTTTTTCCATTTTCTGGTGGCGCGAATGATGATTTGTTTAACGTAGGTTCGGATCATTTCCTCTGCGGAAGAATCTTTCCATTCCAGTTCGTTTTTAATGTTTTGAAATAAATGTTGAATTGCAGAATTTTCTTCGGCATCGAGTTCAACAAAAGGAATTTCAAACACGTTATGAAAAAGCAGTCCGTCGCAGGCGACTTCCTTATCATGAATCTGAATACAATAAAAATCGCGGTTATAGTAGATCAGATGCGATTCGTTGCTTCCATTTTCAATTTGCAGATGCTGATTCGTCAGAAAAAATAAAGCCGGATTTTCTGTTTTATAATGTCTGAAATCCACAGACAAGTCATATCCCGCAGGAACATAGAAAATTTTAATTTCAGATTTGTATTTGTTGTCTTTAAAATCGTGCAGATTGTTTTTGGAAAAAGTTTCGAATCCCAGTTTCTTGTACTGGTCTTCAAAGATAAGTGTTTGCGACATCCTTTTGCTTTCCTATAAATGTACAAAAAAGCATGATCTAAAATAATCATGCTGTAAATTTAATATTAAAAAGTTTCATTGAACTTTACCTGTTTTTCTATTTTGGGACGCCATTCTTTTTGATTAGACATAGTCGCAAATATCTTGTCCTGAAAATAAATCTCGTACCAGATTGTTTTATTAAATTTACCAAGGTTTTCAAAAACTTTTTCAGAATGTATGATAAGTTTAAGGATGAATTCCTCATTGGCATCACGATGATTATTAATGATCTGGCTTAGTAAGATGGGAGTGATATTTATATCTTTAGCAAATTCATTTCGTTTTGAATAAATGGTGTCAATATATGTTTCTAAAAATGCAGTAAAATGGTTTTGGTGATCGTATACAGGAGCTTTAAGATAGCTATCCATCTTTAATTTTAATTGCAAAAGTTTGGCTCTTATAATTTGTTCTTTGGAAGGTTTGTTTGCTCTTTCCAAACGGGCTTTTACTATAGCTTTATAGTCTTTTTTTCTTTCTTCAATGCCGGTATATCTTGAATCGACACCATACTCGGCATTTTCGTTTACTTTGTTTTTATTAGTGATCGTCTTCATATTCTTTAATTATATCTAATATTTCAGGGACTTCCAAACATAGTGACTGCCCTGCAATGTACATTTTATATTTATCTATATAGTGTTGATATATAGCTGTTTTAGGCTTTAGAGAAACACAGGCAAACTCTCCAAATTCCTTTACGGCAATTTTTGCAACATAAGCAATTAAGTTTCCTGCTATTTTGTCATATTTTTTATTTTTTCCTTTATTTTCTGCTGAAACAGTAAGAAGTCTGATGTGAACTCTTAACTCTTCCGGAATAATTTCAAAAGAGATTAATCCTAAAATATCCTTTGTCCTTTTAATGATGAGTTTACAAATATTTTGCTCTTTTTCTTCTTTCCAATTAAAGAAATACCTTTCCTTGTTTAATAAATTGTAGTCTGCGCTTTCTAAAGGCAGAATCTCTATCGGAAAAATTTCTCCTGTCGAAAGCTCTACAATATTCATGTAATAAATATACGAAAAAGTTTCCAGATTGTGCAAACTTTTTTGTTCCGTTTTTTATATCAATATTAAATAAAAAGCATGATTCCAACACTATTAAATTATTGAAACCATGCTTAATAATATACATTTAATTGCTGAATTTTCTGAACAATTAAGAGGATTTAAGTTGTTAAGTTTAGTTTAGAAAATCAAATTGATTTTAATAAGGATAAAACTAAAAATGCGAAGCTCATCTTAATATTCTAAACTCCTTAACAGAAATCTTAATAATTTAAACTCATTGCAAATAATATTAATTCTGGTTTTCAGCTTACAACTCAAACTCAATAACTCAAAAACCCTCAAACTCTCAAACTTAAAAAGTAACATCCAGTCCCACATAAAAATTAGCTTTCATGATCGGAGCATACACCATTCCGCCGTCAAAATAATTTCCGAAAGGATTTTTAACATCAACAATGGCATTTTTCTGATAATAGGAAGTTAAATTTTCTCCTCCTAAATACGCCCTGATTTTCTTATTGAAATTCCTTGAAATCTGTGCATTTAAAACCGCATAGGATTCGGAATAGGAAGGAAGCTGAAACTCTGCAGGATTCGATGAAGTATTGGGAAGCCTCTGTTTTCCGACTGCATTCAGTGTGGTGTCGAAACTCCAGAATCCACCTTTGCTGTTTTTGTTGGTAGAATAGGCAAAATTCACAAAACCTCTGTGTTTCGCCATGAAAGGAACTTCACGTCTTCCATCCAGATAATCTGCCTGAACATCGTAATATTTGTAAGCCAGTCTCACCTCAAAATTTCTGAAAGGAATGAAATCCCACTGAGTCTGGAAAGAATTTGCGAAAGACTTTCCCTCAAGATTATAGAAAGTTAATTGTTGAGGAGACCGGTCCAGATCCACCATCACCTGATTCTGAAAATCCGTTCTGAAAAAATCAGCAACAACGGTAGATTTTCTTCCGAAAAGTTTGAATTCCTGCTGTAAACTGGCTCCATAATTCCAGGCAATTTCAGGTCTTAAACCGTAAATATTCCCTCCGTTCTGCAATACCTGAATCGATCGGTTGGATGCAAAATACTGCTGACTTTCGGCAAAAATATTGGCTGTTCTGAATCCTCTTCCTGCGGAAAGTCTCAAAATCGTCTGCGGGGTAAAATCATATTTAAAATTCAATCTCGGAGTGAACTGTGTTCCGGCAAGATTATGAAAGTCTACTCTTGCTCCGGCAACTAAGGTGTACTTTAAACCCGTTAAAGTATATTCCGCAAAAGCTCCCGGAACAATCTCGTTTCTTTTGATCGTTGAGGTTAAGTATGTTTCGTCATATCCATCATACATGAAGCTTGCTCCGGCTTTGTATTTATGATTGGTATTTCCCAAAATACTTTCAAAAATTAAATTGGAATAATACGTCTGCTGCTTTCCGGAATAATTTCTCAGTCCGAAAAAGCTGTCCTGCTGATGAAAAGTGTACTGGTTCATCCAGCCCAGACTCTGATAAGGTTTTCCTTTAAAAACATAGCCTGTTTTATTCCAGACCTGAAATCTGGAGATGTCAATTCCAACTCCGTACAGCGACTGCTTTTCCTGTGGCACTTTTTTATCGAATCCGATCTGTCCCGAAGTTCTTTCGTCTTTGATGAAATTAATTCCAAAATGCGAACCCAATCCTGAGTTCTCCAAATCGTTGTAATTCAATAAATAAGCTGCGTTTAATTGAGTTCCTTTCGGTCTGTCCAGAAATCCGTCATCATTCATATCAGTATCTCCGAAAGTTCCGTTTCCATGCAGTAAAAATGTCTGCGACCATTTTTTGTTGATGGGTGAAACACTGGTGATATTGGCTTCTGCTCTTCCGTTAAAATCTGAAAATAAATTCAGTGAAGTTTCCGGCTTTTCTGCATTTTTCAGCAATTCTGTATTAATTTGTCCTGTAATGCTTTCATAACCGTTCGTTACGGTACTTCCGCCTTTGGTAAGCTGAATGCTTTCAATCCATCGTCCGGGAATGAAACTCAGTCCGTAAGCGGAAGCCAATCCGCGGATTTCGGGAAGTAATTCTTTTGTTAAGCTTGTATATTTTTGGTCTAAACCTAACATTTTCAGTTGTTTTGTCCCTGTAACGGCATTGCTGAAAGAAACATCAACCGTTGCGTTGGTTTCAAAACTTTCAGAAAGGTTACAGCAGGCTGCTTTCAGGAGTTCTTTTTTATCAATATTAAAAATAAGTCCTGCTTCTTTTTTGTTTAAAGACGTTGCTGCTTTTGATCCGGTTACCGTAACGCCTTCAATATTTTTTTCATGACTGCCGTGATTTTCACCCGCTTCTTCATGATCACTGTGGTCGGTGTGTTCCGAAGGATTTCCTTCTTCCGCATGAACTTTCGGATTTGCTTCTCCAAAAGGAGTTTCTCTGTCATACAGACAACAGGAAGGCAGGTTTTTATAGGTATTATCGCTGGATTTATACTTCTCGTTATCATGACCAACTTCCGCAATTTTCTTTAAAATTTTGTCTGATGATGTTTTATTCGGATCAAAATTCAGCGTTACAATTTGTCTTTCGGCATTCCATTCTGCGGAATCTGCTCCGGCATCTTTTGCCGCTTTTTCAATTCTTACTTTGCAGGATTCGCAATTGCCTTTTACATAAAATTCATTCTCTTTTTTAGCATGATTTTCATGATTTTCAATGGTTTGCGGTTGTAAATCTCTGGTGTAATGACAACATCCCGGAAGAGCTTCATACGTTTCAGCAGAGGCTTTGAATTTTTCATTGTCATGACCTGCTTCGGCGATTTTTTTTAAGATTTCATCAGAAGAAGCATTGTTGTCTGTTTCAATGGTTAATGTCTGTAAATCAATTGAATAGATTGCTTTTTTTGCACCTGCTTTCTTAGCGGTATTTTCGATTCTTTCTTTGCACATTTCACAGTTTCCTTTTACTTTGAACTGGTTTTTTGAAAGATTCTGGGCAAAAATACATTGTACGGATAATAAGAATACACCAAGAATAATCCTGGAAATATATAATTTCATTTTGTTTAAAATTTAGATTAATTAAAGCTTGAATGCTGCAATATAAACATCAGGTCGGTAACCAGTCATTGTGATGCCGGTCAACCGATGTTTAGTAACATTATTTTTAATTAAGCTATTTTCGGCGGCTGCCAGATTTCTTTTAAACGGCTTGAAAGATAAGGATCAGAATATTCGAACTGTGAATTTTTATTCGATTTGTAATACGAATATTCTAACTGTAAACTCTTTGAAAAAGGAGTTTCTATAAAAGTATAACAGGCTAAACACGTTGAGCAGCAATCGTCGTTACAATTTGATTTCTGTTCTTTTTTGTGATGATTGTTTTCGGAATTTTGAGAATGATCTTTTTTACAGCAGCTCATTTCAGCATCTTTTTTGCAACAGTTTTCCTGCATATTCTGTGCATAGAAACTGTCTTTAGGAACTAAAAAAATTCCCAAGCAGAAAATAATTAAGATGATCTGAAAAAATTTCATTACTACAAAAGTACAAAATTTCTTACAATGGCTCTCCAACTTTCTTCGCACAGTCATGCCAAGGCTCTCCATGCGGAGGATTTACTGCCGGTTTCGGACCTGTTGGAGCAGGTGTCGGAGCCGGAGCCGGAGCGTTTTGTGCGATATTTTGCTGTACAGGCTGCTGAACCGGAGCCGGTTTACTGTTCAAAGGTTGTCCTACCGGAATGTCGCATCGATGTCCCGGTTCTCCGTGAGGCGGATTCATCCCTTTCGGAGTTTTTACGGTTTTTGCTTTTCCGCTTTGGTCTACGGCAAATTTTCCGGGTTGTAAAGAATTCGGATCAATCTGAATGGTCTGTCCCTGCGGAGCATTTACCGCAACATTCTGAGTTCCCTGTTGAGGTTGTGCAGGAGCAGAATTTAATGGCTGTCCGACCGGGATATCGCATCTGTGGCCGGGTTGACCGTGTGGCGGATTCATTCCGGGAGAAGTGACGGTTGACGTTCCCGATCCTGTTGTTGTTTTAATTCCCGCCTGATCCAGAATAGAGGCTTTAGGAGTCTGATTAACCGCTACAGGAGCTTGCTGAACTCCGGCTTCTTCTTTAAGATAAGTAGCTCTCTCATCTTTCTTACACGATACAGTAAATATAGAAATGGCAAGTATGCCTAACAATGTATTTTTCATATAAAACAAAATTAGCAAAACATTTTTAAATGCTTTGCCAATTTTATAATAATAGTGATATTTTAGAATTAATTCTTAACTAAAAGTCTGAATCCTTCTCCGTGTACGTTGATGATTTCCAGTCCTTCGTCGTCTTTCAGAAGCTTACGAAGTTTAGCAATATAAACGTCCATACTTCTTGCTGTAAAATAGTTTTCTTTCTTCCATATCTTTCTCAATGCTAAGTCTCTCGGCATGAAATCGTTTCTGTGGATGCAAAGAAGCTTCAACAGTTCGTTTTCTTTTGGAGAAAGCTTGTATTCGTTATCGCCAACTCTCAGTTGTCTCAGCATAGAATCAAAGAAAATATTGCTGATCTTGAACTGTTCCTGCTCTTCATTTTCTAAGGTGGAACTTCTCTGAAGAATTGCTTTAATTTTATATAAAAGAAGCTCGGTATCAAATGGTTTTGTAATGTAATCATCTGCTCCCAACTGATATCCTTTTAAGATATCCTCTCTCATATTTCTTGCGGTTAAGAAAATGATCGGTGTATTTTTATCTATTTTTTTTACGTCTTCTGCTAATGAAAAACCGTCTTTTTTAGGCATCATCACGTCGAAAATACAGATATCGAATTCGTTTTCTGTAAATTCTTTCAACCCCTGTTCTCCGTCTGTAGCAAGAGTAACTTCGAAGTTATTTATCGTTAAATAATCCTTCAGCACTGCCCCAAAACTCTGGTCGTCTTCTACTAATAATATTCTGTTGCTCATAGTTTTAACTATTAATCGTTAATAATTTTGAATGAACAAGTCATTCTCCTCTTTTCTAATATTTGTTTATTGGTTAAATTTTTATCTATGCCATCGGAAGCTTTATTGTAAATGTACTTCCTTTTCCTTTTTGTGAATCTACAATAATCTGTCCTTTATGGAGTTCCACAATCTTTTTAACATAGGAAAGTCCTAAACCCTGTCCTTTCACATTATGAATATTTCCTGTTTCTTCCCTGAAGAATTTTTCGAAAATTTTCGTTTTATTCTGGGTTTCCATTCCCATTCCTTTATCCGAAACTTCAATTACATAAAAATGCCCTTCGTTTCTTGTTTTAATAGAGATTTCAGGCGTTTCCGGAGAATATTTATTGGCGTTGTCCAAAAGGTTTACCAGCATGTTCGAGATGTGAAATTCATCAATTTTAAAATTATAATTCGTTGCATTAAATTCTTCTCTCAGTGTACCGTTTCTCTGCTTTACAATAAGGCTGAAAGATTCCGCTGTTCTTCTGATGAGTTCTCTTACATTGGTTTCCTTCAGGAATAATTTTACCTCATTACGCTCAAGTTTAGACATATTCAGAACGTTTTCCACCTGCTTTTTCATCCTCAGATTTTCCTGCTTAATCAGTTCCGAGTAGTATTTTACCTTTTCCGGATTGGTTGCAATCTTATCATTCGCCAAAGAGTCTGTTGCCACGGAAATCGTTGCCAGAGGAGTTTTGAACTCGTGAGACATATTGTTGATGAAATCTGTCTTTACTTCCGCCAGTTTTTTCTGCCTCATCATATAATTAATGGAAATAATATAAATTCCCAAAATGGTAAGCAGAGAAAGAAAAGTTCCCAAAAGCATCGGCCAGTTGTTCATGGCTAAAGAATAATCTTTCTTTGGAAATACCAGAGCGAGACTGTAAAGTGTTCTTTCTTTCTGATCCGTAAAAAGCGGATAACTATATGTATTATTGTCTTTTTTCTCCTTATAATCTTTATTGAAAACTTTGGTGAGATTATTATTCTTATCAATAATTCCGTAACCAAATTTCGCGCTGATTCCTCTGATTTTTAATTCTTTGGTAATAACAGAATCTAAAATTTTTGCATCAACTCTTTTGCTGATTGGTAAATTATTTCCTATAATCTTCGCATATTCCTTCATCGCATAATCTCCATTCTCCAGATCCTGATTAATGTCTGCGGTAAGGATTTCCCGATTAGTCGTATCTCTTTTTATTTTATAAGCAGCTTCGTCAGAATATAATTTTGTAAGCTTGATGGAATCTCCCTGTTTGGAAATCGGAAGCTGACTTTTTTCAATAATATTTTTAGAGTAAATAATCTGTCTCTGCGTTCCGGAATCTTCTACCTGCTGAATCGTCGTTAACGTAGGTTGATCGCTGTTTGCTAAAATATTGTTTCTGAAATCTTTATTGTCAATATTTAAATATTTATCTACTTCAATTTCTTCCATGTTTTTGGAAGTGCTTTCCAATGCGGAATACACTTTATTGGAAAACTCCTGTTCCAGTGCACCGTAATAATTTTTCAGCCAATAAAACTGGAGCGTAACAAAGACAATCAGTGAAATTGTCATAAACACCGAAATTATTGGGATGAACTTATTATTCATTTACTTTATTTTAATCGATTTTGAAATAATGAGTGTTAAAATTAATTATTTTATGACTTGATAAACAAAAAACGCGCCAATAAATTGTGTAATTTTTCTTAAAAACGCGTTATTTAACATTTTTTTATAAATTTTTAATTTTTTATTATAACAACCGCTGTGCATTAAAATAAAAAAGGAAAGTAAAATGTACTTTCCTTTTTTTATCACTAAAATATTTCCTCATCCTGAAAATACTGAATAATTGCTTTCTTCATTAAAAGCTGCTGTTCGTTCGGTTTCAGTTCCGGAAGATCTTCCAGCTTATCAAAGTGTGGATATCCATCATCATCGTAATGCGAAAATTTATAATATCCGAAAGGCTCCAGTAATCTGCACACTGCAATGTGGATTAAATTCACCTTATCATCTTTTGTATATTTCTGCTGTCCGCTTCCCAGTTCCTGAAGTCCGATCAGGAAAAGGTAGGTTTCTATCGGAGCATTTTTTTCCGTATCGAAATTTTCAATAAAGAATTGCTCTATTTTTTGCCATAGTTCCGCTTCGTTCATTATATATCAATTCTTTTTATTGTTTATTCTGTTTTTTCGGGAAAATAAACATAATCCCTATATTTTGCCTTCCAGCTTCATCAGGAAAGCATATTCCAAAGCATCTTCTTTCAAAGATTCAAATCTTCCGCTCGCTCCGCCGTGACCTGCGCTCATGTCTGTTTTGAAAATCAGGATATTGTCATCCGTTTTCAGCTCTCTCAGTTTTGCCGTCCATTTTGCAGGCTCCCAATATTGTACCTGCGAATCGTGCAATCCGGTGGTAATCAAAAGATTTGGGTAATCTTTAGCTTCTACATTATCGTACGGCGAATATTCTTTCATATAATGATAATATTCTTCGTCATTCGGATTTCCCCATTCGTCGTATTCTCCTGTCGTTAAAGGGATGGTTTCGTCCAGCATGGTCGTTACAACGTCCACAAAAGGAACCTGTGCTACAATTCCGTTAAACAGTGAAGGTTCATAATTCATTACCGCTCCCACCAATAGTCCTCCTGCGCTTCCGCCCATGGCGTACAAGTGCTTTGAAGAAGTATAATTTTCTTTAATTAAAAATTTTCCGGCATCAATAAAATCGAAGAATGTATTTTTCTTGAACAGCATTTTTCCGTCTTCATACCATTCTCTTCCCAGATATTCTCCGCCTCGGATGTGGGCAATCGCGTAAATAAAACCTCTGTCTAAAATAGAAAGTCTCACGTTCGAAAAACTTGCATCAACGGTATGTCCGTAACTTCCGTAGCCGTACAGAAGTAAAGGTGTATCCGCAGATTTTGGGGTGTCTTTATGGTAGACCAGAGAAATAGGAACTTTGGTTTCTCCGTCTCTTGAATCTGCCCAGATTCTTTCAGAAATATAATTTTCGGCAAAGAATTTTCCGCCCAAAACTTCCTGCTGTTTCAGAAGCTTTGTGGTTTTTTCCTTCATATTATATTCGTAGGTGGAACTTGGCTGTGTAAGAGAAGTGTAGCCGTAACGTAGAACTTCCGTATCAAATTCCAGATTTACTCCGATGTAAGCGGTATAAGTAGGATCTGAAAACGGCAGATAATGCGATTCCTGCGTTTTTTCGTCAATGATCTTAATCTGTAACAGACCTTGTTCTCTTTCCTCAAGAACCAGATAGTTTTTAAAGATCTCAAAACCTTCCAGCAGAACTTCCGGACGGTGCGGAATAACATCCACCCAGTTTTCCATTCCGCAGTTATTAATCTTTGTCTTTACAATTTTGAAATTAAAAGCATCGTCTGCGTTGGTAATGATGTAGAATTCATCTTCGTAATGCTCAACCGAATATTCCAGATCATCTATTCTGGGCTGAATAATCGTCCAGTCTGCGAAAACATCATCCGAAGGAATAAATCTGTGCTCATCCGAAATGGTACTCGAACTGGCAATGAAAATATATTCCAGAGATTTGGTTTTGAAAACATTTACATCGAAGGTGTCATCCTCTTCATGGAAAATCAGCACATCATCCGAAGAATCTGTCCCCAGTTTGTGTCTGTACACCTGAAAAGCTCTTAAACTTTCATCTTTTCTGATGTAGAAAATATGTTCGTTATCATTTGCCCAGACTGCTTTTCCTGTAGTGTTTTCAATTTTATCAGGAAGAATTTCTCCGTTCTGTAAATTTTTAAATTTAATGGTGTAGATTCTTCGGCTCACATTGTCCGTTGAAAATGAAGCCAATTGGTTGTTTGGAGAAACAGCAACATTTCCGACTTCAAAATAACTTTCACCTTCTGCCAAAATATTAACGTCCAGAATAATTTCTTCTTCGTTTTCGAGACTTTGGTATTTTCTGCAGAAAATAGGATATTCTTTTCCCTCTTCGTAACGAACGATGTACCAGTATTCGTTAAAAAAATAAGGTAAAGATTCGTCATCTTTTTTATAACGGGCTTTCATTTCCTCAAAAAGTTCTTCCTGAAAAGACTCTGTATCCTTCATGATGAAATCTGCATATGCATTTTCTTCTTCAAGATATTGTATCACTTCCGGATTTTCTCTTTCATTGAGCCAGAAATAGGGGTCAATCCTTTTATCACCGTGTGTTTCAAGTATTTTTTCTATTTTTTTTGCCTTTGGAGCTTCCATTCAATATTAATTCTTGTTCAAATTTAGTTAAAAAAAAACCATCTTTCCGGTAAGAAAAGACGGTTCCTGTATATTTTTGTATTAAAACTTACTTGTGTAGCGCTTTAATATACTTTTCCAAAGCCATCGTCATGGACGGAGTTTCCTTTGTAGGAGCCATTAAATCTACTTTCAGCCCTGCTTCTTCTGCTGCTGCTGAAGTGGTTGCGCCAAAAACGCCGATTTTTGTTTCTTCCTGTTTGAAATCCGGAAAATTCTGCTGTAAAGACTTTATTCCCTGCGGACTGAAGAAGATCAGCATATCATAATCTTTTACATTAATGTCTGTAAGATCGCTGCAAACCGTTCTGTACATGATGGCTCTTTTCCAGTCTACATTAGAAGCCTCCATTGTTTTGGTAATATCCGGACTTAAAACATCTGATGAGGGCAAAAGATATTTTTCGCTCGGGAATTTTTTAAACAGTGGAAGAAGGTCCGAGAAATTCTTTTCCCCGAAGCTGATCTTTCTTTTTCTGTATACAATATGCTTTTGAAGATAATTCGCAATGGCTTCCGACTGACAGATGTATCTCATCGTATCAGGAACCGAAAAACGAAGCTCTTCAGCTAATCTGAAGTAATGGTCGATCGCATTTTTACTCGTGAAAATAATTCCGGTATATTGTGTAAGATCGATCTTTTGTGTTCTAAGCTCTTTATTGTCAACTCCTTCGACGTGGATGAAAGGGCGGAAATCAATCTTTATCTTTTCCTTCTTTGCAATTTCCAGGTACGGAGACGACTCACTTGGCGCTGGTTGAGAAACCAATATAGACTTTATTCTCATCATTGACAGTTATTAAAAAAACAATAGTTTCCAAAGCAACAAAACGGGTGCGATTTGGAGCGTGCAAATATACAAAAATTTATAATACCATTTCTCGGGTAAAATGTTGTTCTTATGAAATAAATAGAAAAACACCTTGAAAATGAATACAAAAGAGAAAAAGAAAATGTAATATAAAAACATTTTATTTCTGTCGATCGGGAAATAATAGTGGGTTACACATAAAATTATTAACAAAAAAGACAGGATAAAATAAAATTTTGTAGAGGTAAAATAAAAAACAGTCCATTTTTTTCCGTCACCAATGCTTTGGAAAAATAAAAATCCTAAAGTTGATTTTACTGCATAAAAAAGAATAACTGCAATTAAACAGAATCCGAATTTATTAAGCTGATATCCCAAAACCTGAAGATCAGCAACAAATTTAGGAACAACAGGAATATACTGTGAGATTAAAACCGAAAGCGTAAGAGTGATAACACAGGAAGTGATTACCCAGCTCGGAAGGTTGTTACTGGCATCAAAATATTTTTGAAGCAGAAAGTCTTTCAGGTTGGCTTCTCTTTCTACAACGTTCATCATAAAAAGGTATAAAAAGATACAGCCCAGCAATATAAAGATTACCCAATCGTTATTTTCAGGTATTCTTACATGATTTATAAATGTTTGTGATAACGGCAACGGAATTTTTTTGCAAAATTATAGATTATTTTGTATAAAATAAAAAGGTTAAATAAACTATCTTTGCAAACTGAAATGAAAAAACTGGTCATAATTCCGACTTACAACGAAAAGGAAAATATTGAAAATATTATTTCCGCAGTTTTTGCATTGGAAGATGACTTTCATATTTTGGTAGTGGATGACTCGTCTCCTGATGGAACGGCGGATCTGGTGAAGGATTTACAGAAAAAATTTCCGCACTATCTTCATCTTTCGGTACGAAAAGTGAAAGATGGTTTGGGAAAAGCATACATTCATGGTTTTAAATGGGCAATCGAAAACAAGTATGACTATATTTTCGAAATGGATGCCGATTTTTCTCACAACCCGAATGATCTTCCTAAACTGTATGAAGCCTGTTTAAACGCAGATATGGCAATCGGTTCCCGGTATTCCAAAGGAGTAAATGTGGTAAACTGGCCAATGGGACGCGTTTTGCTGTCTTATTTCGCTTCAAAATATGTGCGGTTTGTTTTAGGACTTCCGATTCATGATACCACGGCAGGTTTTGTCTGCTTTTCAAGAAAGGTGCTGGAAGAAATTGGTTTGGACAACGTAAAATTAAAAGGATACGGATTTCAGATCGAAATGAAATTCAGGGCTTTTAAAAAAGGATTCAGAATTGTAGAAGTTCCTATTATTTTTACAAACAGAATTCTGGGAGAAAGCAAAATGAATGGCGGTATCATTCATGAAGCCGTTTTTGGAGTTTTAAATTTAAAATGGAAATCCATCATCAACAGATTATGAAAAAGCTGATCTTCATTTTCGTTCTGATGTGTCTGTTTTCATGCGGAGACTACATCGATAAGCCTAAAAATCTGATCCCGAAAGATCAGATGGCAGAAATTATGGCTGATCTTTCCATCAACGATCAGGCGACTTTCATGTATCCCAACACAAATCTGGAGGCAGGAACAAGATATATCCTGAAAACGCACAACGTAAAATCTCAGGATTTTGTGGAAAGCTTCAAATATTATGTTGTGAAGGAAGAGATGAGCGGTATTGCAGATGATGCCCAGAAAATAATATTAGAGAAAGATCCGAAAGCGGATCAGTATGTAAAGGATAAAAAAAATAAAACAGGAAATCTTCAGAATCCTCCTGCTTTATCGAGATAATTTAAGATGCAAAAGTTTTTTAATATAGAAAAAACCTCTGAGAGAAAGGCAAGAGCCGGAGAACTTACCACAGATCACGGTACGATTCAGACGCCTATTTTTATGCCTGTAGGAACCGTTGCAAGTGTAAAAACCGTTCATCAGAGAGAATTAAAAGAAGATATCAAAGCTCAGATTATACTGGGAAATACTTATCATTTATACCTTCGTCCGGGAATGGAAGTCATGCAGAAAGCAGGAGGTTTGCATAAATTCATGAACTGGGATCTGCCGATTCTTACGGATTCGGGAGGTTTTCAGGTGTTTTCGCTTGCAAGCAGCAGAAAAATGTCTGAAGAAGGAGCCCGATTCAAATCTCACATCGACGGAAGTTACCATATGTTTTCTCCCGAAAAATCCATGGAGATCCAGAGACAGATCGGAGCCGATATTTTTATGGCTTTTGATGAATGTGTGGCGTATCCGTGCGAATACAATCAGGCAAAAACATCAATGGAACTTACACACCGTTGGTTAAAAAGATGTATTGAATGGACGGAAAACAATCCTGAGTTGTACGGTCACAAGCAAAGGCTTTTCCCCATTGTTCAGGGATCTACTTTTTCAGATTTAAGAAAAATTTCCGCAGAAGTCATTGCGGAAGCGGGTGCTGAAGGAAACGCAATTGGCGGTCTTTCCGTAGGCGAACCTGAAGAGGAAATGTACAGAATTACAGATGAGGTTACCGATATTCTGCCAAAAGAAAAACCGAGATATTTAATGGGAGTGGGAACTCCGTGGAATATCCTGGAATCCATCGGTTTGGGAATCGATATGATGGATTGTGTGATGCCGACAAGAAATGCCAGAAACGCAATGCTTTTCACTTGGAAAGGGGTAATGAACATGAAAAATGAAAAGTGGAAGAAAGATTTTTCGCCTCTGGACGAATTTGGAACAAGTTTCGTAGACAGAGAATATTCTAAAGCGTATGTAAGACATTTGTTTGTTTCTAAAGAATATCTGGCAAAACAGATTGCTTCCATCCATAATTTAGCTTTTTATCTGGATCTGGTAAAAGTGGCAAGAGAGCATATTATGGCAGGAGATTTCTATCAGTGGAAAAATTCGGTGGTTCCAATTCTTCGTCAGAGATTATAATTAAAAATAAAAACGCAGTAAAATGCTTAAAATAATAGACCGATATATCGTTAGAAAATACCTTGGAACATTCAGTTTCATGCTGATATTGCTGTCTATTGTTGTTTTGGTGATCGATGTTCAGCAGAAAATTCCAAGAATTGAAAATGCAACAGCATTAGACCCAAAACTTAACGTTACCTATTTCCTGATTCACTTTTATCCTTTCTGGATTGTGAATCTGGTGATGACGTTTCTTTCGATTCTCGTCTTTATTTCGGTGATTTATTTCACCTCAAGAATGGCAAACAATACCGAGATTGTTGCCGTCATCAGCAGTGGAGCGAGTTTTCACAGGTTTGCAAGACCGTATCTGCTTACGTCGTTGTTTATTGCTGTTTTATCGTTGGGAATCAATCACTTTCTGCTTCCGTGGGCGAATATTCAGAAAAACCAGCTTGAAGCCTATACTTACAATGCAACCAATAAAGAGAAAGTTTTAGGGACGGCTCCGGTTTCTGCGCAATTAAGCAAAACCGAATATATCTTTATCAATTCATGGAATAAAAAAGACAAAAGAGGTTCAGGATTCGTCTATCAGAAGTTTGATAAGGACAGAAGAATGGCGTACGAGCTGAAGGCTTCCGATGTTTCGTGGGATAAAGACAAAAAAGAATTTGTCCTGAATTCCTATACGGAAAAAACCATCAATAAAGACGATACAGAAAAGTTGTCCAGCGGTTTCGATCTGAAGAAAAAATACGGTCATGATCCGGAAGAACTTTTCCCAAATGAACTTTTAGGGCAGAATAAAACAACACCGGAACTGATAAAATTTATTAAAAGAGAAACCGAAAAGGGAAACAGCAACTTAAATGCGCACTTAAACGAGCTTCATCAGAGAACCTCAATGCCTTTTTCTATCGTTATTCTTACCTTTCTGGCGCTCTCACTTTCTTCGCAGAAAAAACGAGGCGGATTGGGGATTAACTTAGCTCTGGGTATTTCTTTAGCCTTTGTTTTCGTATTTTCCTTTGAGGCTTTAAAAGTGGTTTCGGAAAATAAAAGTATTTCGCCGGCTTTGGCGATGTGGCTTCCCAATATAATCTTTTTCCCGCTTGCTGCTTTTCTTTACATTAAAAGAGCCAATCAGTAAAGTAATTTTACCTCTTTGTGATAGAAAGACTGTAGTCCGTCATTTTCAAGATCAATCCAGAGTTCACCTTTTTCGTCAGCCTTTTTGATGATGCCATTTTGGCGCGTTTTTTCAATTTCGAAAACAGATATTTCGTCTTTGCGGAACAGGTTTGCATTGAAAAGCTTGAGAATTTCCTCTTCCGAAGGAATATTTTTCAGTTTTTCGGTTAAAAAATCATGAAGTTTTATCGTAAAATTATTCAGGTTAAAATTTCTTCCGGTCTGCGTTAAAAGCGATCCTGCATTGGAAATTTCAAATTTTTCCTGAAGAATATTAAATCCTGCTCCTACGATGAAATATTGATTATGATTAAATTTTTTCTTTTCAATAAGGATTCCGACGATTTTTTTACCTTTAAGAATCATATCGTTCGGCCATTTTATTTTCACGCCACAGTCAGTCAAATTGGCAAGGAAATCCCGTATTGCAATTGCGGTATAATAATTGAACATAAAATCCGAGACTGTAAAGTTTTCAGCCTTTACAGCAAGAGTATACGCCAAATTTTTTTCAGCCGTTGAAGACCATGTATTTCCGTACTGTCCGCGACCTTTCGTCTGATTGAATGTATGAACTGCAATAAAATCTGAATCTCCGTAAAGTAAAAACTTAGATATTTCGTCATTAGTAGAAGAACATTCTTTCAGATAAAACAGTGCACTCATTTAAGAAAACTTTAAGACTTTAAAAGGCTAAAAATAAGGCTAAAGTAAAAGAAAAACAATAAATTTGCAGATTATAGTATTTTTTAATGAATAAAACAGTAGAAAAACAAGCGCTAATAGATAAAATTGTAGAGGCTATCCAGGATGTAAAAGGTGAAGATATCATGATCTTTGATCTTTCCAATATCGAAAATTCAGTAGCAGAAACGTTCATCATTTGCAGCGGAAACTCAAATACGCAGGTTTCGGCGTTGGCGGGAAGTGTAGAGAAAAAAGTAAGAAACGACCTTAAAGACAGACCTTGGCACGTAGAAGGTACCGAAAATTCCATGTGGGTTTTGGTAGATTACGTTTCCGTGGTAGTCCACATTTTCCAGAAAGAAGTAAGAGAGTATTATGATATTGAAGAACTTTGGGGAGATGCTGTGATTACGAGAATCGAAAATTAATTATTAAATTTTAAAAAGTATAAATGAACAATAAAGGATTTAACTGGTTTTTTCCTATCATGATTGTAGCACTTGTGCTGTTCTTTGTTGCCAATTCTATGGGCGACAGCACAGGTAAGACAATTGATGAAGACGGTTTCTTCAGAGAAATGCAGGCAGGAAAAATCCAGAGAGTTTTAATTGACAAACAGGCTCAGAAAGCTGATGTATTTTTAACGCAGGCTGCCAAAACAGCTACCGTAAAAAAAGACGATAAATCTAATCCTTTTTCGGGGCTTATGATGGCTCCAAAGGCAGATTACTCGCTTAAATATGGAGATCTTAGACTTTTCCTTGAAAAATTTGATGCCATCAGAATGCAAAATCCGGCGATAAAAACGTCTAAAGATTATGCGGAAGGCGAAAGTCCGTTAACGAGCTTTTTAATTCAGGCTTTAATCTGGATTGCGATTTTAGGAATTTTCTATTTCCTTCTTTTCAGAAAAATGGGAAGCGGAGGCGGACCCGGCGGACAGATTTTCTCCATCGGAAAGTCTAAAGCGAAACTTTTTGACGAAAAAGAAAGAATTCAGGTAACATTTAAAGATGTTGCAGGTCTTGAAGGTGCTAAAGAAGAGGTTCAGGAAGTGGTGGATTTCCTTAAGAACTCAGAAAAATATACCAAACTGGGAGGTAAAATTCCGAAAGGGGTTCTTTTGGTGGGACCTCCGGGAACCGGTAAAACATTATTGGCAAAAGCAGTAGCCGGAGAGGCAAAAGTTCCTTTCTTCTCGCTTTCAGGTTCAGATTTTGTGGAAATGTTTGTCGGGGTAGGAGCTTCAAGAGTAAGAGATCTTTTTGCTCAGGCAAAAGCAAAATCTCCTGCGATTATCTTTATTGATGAGATCGATGCCATCGGACGTGCAAGAGGAAAAAATAATTTCTCAGGCGGAAACGACGAAAGAGAAAATACGCTGAACCAGCTTTTAACTGAAATGGATGGTTTCGGAACCGATACGAATGTTATCGTAATGGCTGCAACCAACAGAGCGGATATTCTGGATAAAGCTTTAATGAGAGCCGGACGTTTTGACCGTTCCATTTATGTAGATCTTCCGGAATTGCACGAAAGAAGACAGATTTTTGATGTTCATTTAAAGAAAATCAAACTTGATGATAATGTAGACCGCGAATTCCTGGCAAAACAAACACCGGGATTCAGTGGAGCGGATATTGCGAATGTTTGTAATGAAGCAGCATTAATTGCCGCAAGAAATAACCATACTTCGGTAACGAAACAGGATTTTCTTGATGCGGTTGACAGAATTATCGGGGGTCTTGAAAAGAAAAATAAAGCCATTAAACCTTCTGAAAAAAGAAGAGTTGCTTATCATGAAGCAGGGCACGCCACGATTTCATGGTTGGTAGAACACGCTTCACCGCTATTGAAAGTAACTATTGTTCCGAGAGGACGTTCTTTGGGAGCAGCTTGGTATCTTCCGGAAGAAAGACAGTTAACAACTACAGAACAAATGTTGGACGAAATGTGTGCAACATTGGGAGGTAGAGCTGCAGAGCAGGTGATATTCAATAATATTTCTACAGGAGCGCTTTCTGATCTTGAAAGTGTAACGAAAAGAGCTCAGGCAATGGTAACCATCTACGGTTTGAGTCCGAATATCGGGAATATCTCTTACTATGACAGTTCAGGGCAGTCTGAATATTCTTTCGGAAAACCTTATTCTGAAGAAACAGCGAAGAAAATTGATATTGAGATCAAAGGAATTATCGAAAATCAGTATGACAGAGCAGTTCAGATTTTAACTGAGAATAAAGACAAGCTTGATGCTTTGGCAAGTAAGCTGTTAGAAAAAGAAGTAATCTTCCGTGAAGATCTTGAAGAAATTTTCGGAAAAAGAGCATGGGATCCCGAATTAACAGAGAAACCTGTTACCAATACGATTCCGGATGGTAAAGAACCACAAGAACAGATTCTTGTTGAAGAGAAAGAAGGAGACAGCGAAATTCAGGCTCCTGAAAGCCCTACACAGCTTTAAAATTTCTTAGAATTTAAATAACACAAAACCTGACAGTTCCAAAATTGTCGGGTTTTTTTATATTTCTCGGTATGTTTTTGGATTTCTATATGATTAATTTATATTTTTGTATAAAGTTGACTAAAAATAGATCAAATTGAATTTATTTAAGAAGATTGTAAGCAAACTTACCAACCAGCCTGAGCAGGAAGAAAAGCAGAGTCTGGAAAAGTTAGGAGATTCCCTGAAAAATGCGGATCTCGACTATAAGTTTGCCCAACTGTTTACGCATTCCGGAGGTTTTTTTAACTACTGTGCTGATGAAGCGGAGGCGTTACAGACTTTGAACCAGATTATTAAAATTGAAGGAATTCACAATATATTCTGTTGGGATAAAGACCTTCAGAATTTCCTGAATGTGGTAAAGACACCGTATACTTCTGAACTTCAGAGTAATAACGATGCAAGTTTCATTACCTGCGAATATCTTATTGCGTACGACGGAAGAATTATGCTTTCTCACAATAATATCCTTCATTATCATTCTTCCAGACTGCCGGATAAAATTATCATTATGGCGAATATTTCACAGATTGTGAACAACCTGAATGATGCCATGGGAAAGATCAAAAGAAACGGAAATATCAAAAATCTTACTTCCATCAGCGGCGGACAGTCGAAAATGGATACTTCTTCCCATACCAACACAAAACTGTTTTTATTGTTGCTTGAAGATTAAGCATCAGATTTAAAATTTAACATCTTGGACAAAAATCTCATTCAAAGAACCTTATCAGGAATTGTTTACGTAGCAGTTATTATTCTTTGTACCACTCCGCTTGGAGCCCAGTTAATCAACAGTATTTCTCCGGATCTTGTAAAGCAGCAATATCTTTATTATGGATTAATTTCTCTTTTAATGGGAGTCGGTTCTTGGGAATGTTTTAAAATCATGAAATTCGGGAAAGGCTATGAACGATTTGTTGTTTTTCCTTTGGTGATTTTTATTTTTTATGTCTTCTCGAAAAGGTATTTCAATTTTGATTTCTTTTTTGATTTCAGACTGAGTGAAATCCTTGCAATGGTTCTTATCGTGATTGCTGCCGTTACGTTATTTAAATTCCCGAACGAATTATATTTTGACAGCGGAAAGCTTATTTTCACCGTAATTTATGTAGCGCTGCCTTTCAGCTTTGCTTTGGGACTTCCTAAATTTACAAGCTATGACGACAGTTTTTCTTTAGAAGTTCTGTTTCTGTTCATCCTGATCTGGAGCAGTGATACCTTTGCTTATTTAACCGGAAAATTCTTCGGAAAACATAAAATGGCGCCTAAAATTTCTCCTAAAAAAACATGGGAAGGTTATATTGGTGGTGTTGTTCTTACTTTAATCCTGTCTTACTTTGTAGAACATTATCATCCGGATCTTCGCGGAAACTGGATGGTGGTAGGTTTTCTGGTTGCTGCCTTCGCGCCGATCGGGGATTTGGTGGAAAGCCAACTGAAAAGAAATTTTGCCGTGAAAGACAGCGGAAACATCATTCCGGGACATGGAGGCGTATTAGACAGGCTGGATAGTTTTATTATTTGTGTTCCTGTCGTATATTTGTACTTTATTTTAGAAAAATTTATTTAATCTCATGAAATTACACAGAGAATCAAAAGGAACCATTACCGTTGCCACCATTCTGTTCATCATTTTGGGCGCATTGGCGATTTATTTTCTTGAAATGTGGTCGTTGGTGATCATTCTGCCATTACTGGTAATCTACAGTTTAGTATTTTGGTTCTTCAGAGTTCCGAATCGTGAAATTCTCGATCACAAAGAGAATGTAATTGCTCCGGTAGACGGAAAAGTGGTAATGATAAAAGAAGTAGAAGAGGATGAGTTTATCAAAGGAAAAGCCATTCAGGTTTCTATCTTTATGTCTCCGCTTAATGTACATATCTGCCGATATCCGGTTTCAGGAAACGTAATTTATAAGAAATACCATCCGGGAAAATATCTTGTGGCATGGCATGAAAAATCTTCTACGGAAAACGAGAGAACAACCGTTGCGGTGGAAAGTTTAACCAATCATAAAGTGGTTTTCAGACAGATTGCGGGATATGTGGCAAGAAGAATCGTTTTCTACTGTAATGAGGGCGATACGGCAAAAGCAGGACACGAGTTCGGTTTCATTAAGTTCGGTTCCAGAATGGACGTATTTCTTCCGTTAGATACAGAAATTGTATGTAAGATCGGGGACATTACGAAAGGAGGTCTTGATGTGATCGCCAGAATGAAGGAAGAATAGAATCTGATACAAAATTATTATAATACAGAGAGAGGTTTTTTAGCCTCTCTTTTTGTTTTTTTAAGAGTTTGCACAGTCTTTTATTACGCTTTACTACGCATACGTATAATTGAGTGGAGGTGTAGTGTGTAAAAGATCCTCTGATCTGCTAAATTTACCTTTAATTGACACCAGACAATTTACCAATAATTTCGATGTATTACTTTATTGGAATTTATTCTTCAATGTAAAAATCGGGGTTTTAAGATGTTTGGGTTGAAGGTAAAAATAGTTTATCAGGTTTTAGTATATTTGCAATATTGAATTTAAAGTACTAAACGATAAATTCAGTTCTAAAAAAACACACTCAATGATTTACAAATTTTTCTTCCATAAAGGAGAAAAAGTGGATAATTCTGAAAATGGTTATGATCAGTTAATTAATCGCTATTTACTTTTTCTTTTTTTTATATTTTTATTTTATTCTCTTTTTATAATTACTTTTTACAGGGATATTATTGCTTCTGTTTTTCTGATCATCATTACCTTGTTCTGGATATTGATGATCTCAATTGAAGATAAGGTAAAAAAGTCTCATAAGAATATCAAGATAACAGTTACCAGCATTCTTGTATTCCTTACTCTTATTGTAAGCTTTTTTAATATCTATACATCAAAAATGGCAGGGATAGAATATTTCTATTTCAGTATTCTGTTTGCCATACCTCTTTTCTTCAATTATCGTAAAGACAAGATTGAAATTTATTTTTTAGCTCTGTTCATCAGCTTTAATTTTATTATCTGTCTTTATTATGATTTTAGCTTTTTACCGAGAAGCAAATTTTTACAAAACAAAGATTACATTACCATAAAACTCATTAATATTTTATTTTCTATCGTTTCTTTTTTAATAGATATGGTATTTATAAGCCAGAAAGATGAACTTATCAACGGATTAATGAAAAACACAAAAATTAAGGATTCAACAATTGAAGACCTTATAAAAACCAATACTCAGCTCATGAAAAACCAGATGCTGGTGAATCATCTTACGGACGAAAATATTGAGGAAATATTCAGACTGGCAGAGAAAAATTCAGTTTTGTTTTTTGAGAGATTTCAAATCTTTTTTCCGGGTTTTATCCCCGCTATTTTAGAGATTAATCCTAACCTCATTCATTCTGAACTCTATTTTTGTGCATTAATGAAACTGGATTTTGATACGAAAAAGATTGCCCAGTGTACCAATAACAGCATAAGAGCCGTTGAAAGTAAAAAATACAGAATACGAAAAAAACTGAATATTCCTTCCGATATTAATATCAACAGCTTTCTTCTTAAAATATAAGACCATGCAGTTTTCAGATTTTTATCATCCGGAATTCTGAATTTGTGTTAAAATATTAATAATGTGTGAGTTTTACTACGCGTGAGTAATATTGCGTATCAAAAATTTTGTTACATCATTTTTACAGAGACTAATTTTGCAGAGATTATAATCTTTATTTAAAATTTTAATCTAAAAATAAAAAATGATGAATACAAAAATTACCAGATGTTTAGCAAGAACATTACTGATTGTTCTGTTCTTTGCTTTTGAAAATTTTTTTTCGCAGTACAACGGAGCAGTAGGGATTAATACTTCTTCGCCCAATACCAATTCTGTTCTGGACATTGTTTCAGGAAATAGCAATAAGGGAATTCTCATTCCGCGTCTTACAGAAACTCAGCGAAATGCCATAGTCATCAACTCGGCAAATGATGATGGTCTTACGGTTTACAATACCACAGAAGACTGCCTGAACTATTGGAGCCTTGCAGATAATGAATGGAAAAGCGTCTGCGGACAGATAGGAAAATCGGTTTTTACAATCGATTGTTCTAACACAAAAGCTGTGGGAAGTTACGTAAAAGGAAAAGAATTAACAACATCCAATTACCTTAGTGTGACGGTAAATGTTACTAAAATAGGAAATTATACGATTATGGGCACCACAACTAACGGTTACAATTTCTATGGAACAGGAGTTTTTTTGAACACAGGTATACAAACAATACAAATTCCGGGACAGGGAACTCCTGCCGCGATACAAACAGACACAGTACAGCTTTCTGCCAATGGAGTTGATGTTACGTGTACACCACCAGTTACGATTACTGTTCTAAGCCCTGCAGCAACCTATACAATGAGTTGTGGAAAAGCAATAGTAAATGGTGTATATAAAGTAGGAACACCTCTCACGGCTTCAAATACAATAACATTGCCTGTAAATGTTACTTCTCTGGGAAGTTACACGATTACCACTAATACAGTTGATGGAATTTCTTTTAGTGGTTCCGGAACTTTTACAGCAACTGGAAATCAAAACATTACTTTACAAGGAACGGGCACGCCTACTTCTACTTCGGTTAAAACAATTACCATAACTTCTGATAGCCAAGGTGGTGTATCTACAACATGTACGGTAAGTGTAGTTGTAGTTATTCCAATTAAAAGATTACTCGCAGTAGGAACGTCAGAAAATGTATATGGGTATAATTTTTCAGGAATAGCAGCATCTGGACGAATGATTTCTACAGCCTCAAATTTTGGGACTACAGCAACAAGTGTAGTAAAAGCAGAAGGGTTTACAAGAATTAATGGTGGAAATAGTCCTAGTATTGCTCAGTTACAAGGTTGGCTTTCTGGTTCAAGTCCTGTTGATATTATGGTTATAGGATATTCATGGGCACCTTCTGATGCTGAAGCAGATATTATTGCAGATTATTTGGTGAAAGGAGGAGTTGTTTTGGCATTCAGTGAATCCAATGCAGGTATGCAAAGACTTTTTAGGTATGTATTTAATGATAATACCATTACAACAGGTGGTGTAAATGCAGCAGGTGCTTTGTACAGACTTCCTGTAATTAATGATGAAATTATAAACGGACCTTTTGGTGATGCAAGAGGCAAGACTTGGGGAGAAGATGCTTCAGCAACTACTTATGCATCAGGTATTCCTTCCAGCGAAATAGATATATATTCTACAGATTCTGATTTATCACAGGCTTCACCTGGAGGTACAGCGGGAAGAGTCACTGCATTTAAGCATAAAACACTGAATTTCATGTGGATTGGTGATGGTGGTTTTAATTCAAATTGTGGTGCTTCTGATACTATTTGTCCTTTTGAAGTAAACGGAAGTAATTTACCGGTTGTTAAAACTTCTTATGGAAGAGGAGGAGATGCATTAGATCAGGATGTTTATAATTCAATTATCTCTGCGAATGCTTTTGCATGGGCAATAAAACAAGCTGAATTTAATGGGATAAATACACAATAAAGAATATAATAGTCACAATTATATAGTTTTTAAAGGTCGCTTCTGCATCGTTCATGTTGCAGAAGCTTTTGTTTTGTAGAAATAATAAGCTTAAATGAAGCCATAATTGGAAATTTGAAAACCTGACTCATAAAGATATTGGTTTTTAATCTTGCATTGAAACTGAATCCGTTTAACAAAAAAAGAGTATTCCTCAGGTTTTAACCCTTTCGAAATACTCTTTCTTAATTTTATTGTAAACAGAACTAATCGAAATTCTGCAGTTCTACAAGTTTGTGATAAACACCTTTTTTCGCGATAAGATCGTGATGCGTTCCCTGTTCTACAATATCCCCTTTTTCCATTACCACAATCCAGTCCGCTTTCTGAATGGTAGAAAGTCTGTGGGCAATAACCAAAGAGGTTCTGTTTTCCATCATCTTTTCCAGTGCATCCTGAACAAATCTTTCCGATTCGGTGTCCAAAGCAGAAGTCGCTTCATCCAGAATCATAATCGGTGGATTTTTCAGTACGGCTCTTGCAATGGAAACCCTTTGTTTCTGACCTCCTGAAAGCTTTCCTCCGTCATCTCCGATGTTAGAATCATATCCATCCGGAAGATTTGTGATAAAGTTATCTGCATTGGCAATTTTAGCTGCTGCAATTACCTCTTCTCTCGTCGCTTCAGGTTTCCCCATCAGAATATTATTGTACACCGTATCATTAAATAATACAGATTCCTGGGTAACCATCCCGAGAAGCTTACGGTATTCTTTTAACCTTAAATTTTTAATATTTACCCCGTCAATCAGAATTTCCCCTTCGGAAACATCATAAAATCTTGCCAGAAGATTCGCGATCGTTGTTTTTCCGCTTCCGCTTTGTCCGACAAGAGCTACCGTTTTTCCTTTTGGAATACTTAAAGAGAAATTTTTAAGAATGGCGTGTTCTTTATCATAATAAAAACCGATATTTTTAAATTCAATGGCTTTATTAAGCGTCGAAATACTTACAGGATCAGCAACTTCTTCAATTTTTACATCAGCTTCAAGAATTTCCAAAACCCTGTGCAAAGAAGCTTCTCCTTTCTGCACGTTAGAAATCGATTGCGATAAACTTTTTACCGGAGGTAAAATCTGGAAGAACATTCCTAAAAAAACCAAAAAATCCTGTGGCGCAATGCTGTGTTCCACAACAATCTGCTTTCCGCCATACCATGCAATGATTAAGAAGGTAACAGAGCCCAGAAATTCGCTGATTGGAGATGCCAGTTCTTTCTTTCTTCCCAATCGTATTGAGCTGTTGATCCATCTCTGCATAGAACCCATAAAGCGGTTATCCATGATCTTTTCTGCACTGAAAATCTTAATTACTTTTGAAGACTTTAAAGTTTCATCAACAATAGAAAATATCGTTCCCATTTCATTCTGCGCTTCGTGGGAATCTTTTTTAAGACTTTTCCCGATTAACGCGATTAAAGTTCCCATCACCGGTAAAACCAGAAGGGAGAAAAGTGTTAATTCAGAACTTAACAGAAACAAACTTATTAAAGTACTCACAAGCATAAACGGAGCGTTAATAAGCTCCACTAAACTTCCTAAAATACTGCCTTCCACTTCGCCTACGTCATTAGACATACGCGACATCATATCTCCTTTTCTGCTCTCTGTAAAAAATGAAACCGGCAAAGCTAAAACCTTACGGTACATTTCTCCGCGCAGATCTTTGGTAACGCCAACACGATAATTAATCAAAAGGAAAGATCCTAAATATCTGAAAAGATTTCTCAGCAAAAACATAAATGCCGTGATGACGCAGAGCCAAGCCAAAACATTCAGCGTACCATAATCATCCACCAAAGTCTGGATGTAGTAATTGGAGTAGTTTTTAAGATAAGGAAATAAATCTGTAAGGTTTCCGGAATAAACAGGCGGAGATTCAAAATCTTCTCTTTTAATAGTTCCGAAAAGCATTCCCAAAACAGGAAGAATGGTTCCTAAAGAAGCAATCTGAAATACAGAATATAATAAGTTGAAAAATAAACTTCCGAAAATGTATTTCTGGTGTGGTTTGGCGAATTTTAATATTTTTTTATATTCGTTCATTCAATGAAAAAATTGGATAGCAAAATTACGTAATTAAAATGATAAGACGTTTTTAATCGACTTTTACTTTATAATAAGTTGATGTACTACGTATTTTGTTACAGATTTTCGTGCAGATATTTCTCAGAAAAAACAAAGCCACCCGAAGAAAGGTGGCTTTAGATATCGAATTTTAAAATTTCACTTTATCGTTATACTTCGGTTCAAAATTCTTTGGCGAAAGTTTGTCTAAAGTCTTCCCGAAATTATTGATGATGGTGGTTAAATTCTCGAAATCCACCACATTTACATCATCGTTTTCATGATGATAATGCGTCGCTTTCGTCATATCAACCGTAGAAAAAGAATGCGCGATAATTTTTTTCTTAACGAAACTCACATTGTCTGATCGGTAGAAAAGCTGTTCCGAAGCGTAAGGATCAGGATTTATTTTTAAGCCGTTTGCCGCATTTTTATTGAACAGTTCATCAAGATCCGAAAATTCATCACCCGTCATAAACAAAGCGTTTTTTCCGAATGCAGATTCTGTTGCCACCATTTCAAAATTAAACAGCGCAGTCATTTTATCATAAATCGGATTTAAATTTTCGTCCTTTGAAATGGCTCTGGAACCCAACATTCCTTTTTCCTCTCCGTTAAATGCCATGAAAACCAAAGAAAACTCAGGTTTTTTATTTTTGAAATAATCTGCAATTCCTACCAGAGTGGTAATTCCGCTTGCATCATCATCTGCACCATTATAAATATTGTCTTGAGGATTGTTGCTGGTTCCGATATGATCAAAATGTCCGGAAAATCCTAAGAATTTTTCTGTTTTACCCTTTTTTACGCCGCATACATTATAAGCTGTTTTTCCCTTGTAGTCAAAAGGAACGAGATAAGAATTTCCGGTACAGAAATCTAAATTGTTTTCTTTAAAAAGTTTTGCGATATAATTGGCGGCGTTATCATTTTCAGCAGTTCCGATTTCTCTGCCTTTCATTTCATCGGAAGCCAGAGTTGCAAGCACAGTTTGCACTCTTTCTGTCGAAACTTCCTGCGCAAAAGAAAATATTGAAAAGAGCGAGAAAGTAAGATAAGTAAGTTTTTTCATTTTTAATAATTTATAAACAATCTGTCGCAATATAAACGGAAATGTTGCACGGAAAAATATATTCAGTTGAAAAATAATAGGAATACATCTCCTGGATCAGTCTCAAAAGTTGGGGAGGAATGTTAAGTAGTTTTATCTTTGTATAATGCTAAACGATCAAGAATTACTAAAGTTTTTGCTTCCTGAATTTTTAGTTGAACACTTTGATATCCTCAAAGCAGAAACTCATGATGCAGAACTTCATCTTTATTTTGA
>NZ_JACLCT010000038.1:0-42283 GCF_014218915.1 Chryseobacterium sp. C2(2020) | reverse complement strand
AAGAGTTTAACAATCAAAACAAAATTTATCAAAATGTAGCTTAACTTATACTGGAATTTTTATTTGCATATCCAAATAATACATCTTATATCAATATTCATCTTTCAAATGGAAGTGTAATAGAAACTATGGATGTATGGAAGAACTTTACAGATGTAACTTTACAACAATATATTAAGTATCTTTCTGAGAAGAAGTAAGTACACAATTGCATTTTGAATGGTTCTTTATTCTTTTTAAAATATATTTAACTTCTGAATAAGTTCTATTTTCAATCAATTTGAGAATTGAGGTTATTATAATTTCTTTTTCTTCAAATTGTTTATTTAATTTTTCGGAATGTATCATAATTAAAATTTTAAATTATTAATAAAAAAAGACCTACTAATTTAATAGTTGGTCTTTTTTGTTTTGTTTATAATTTGTATATTAGTGATTACTAAATTAATAGCTATGGCACCATATAGAGATGCAGGAACAGGACAGTATGTTTCCGAAGAGTATGCAAAGAAAAATCCTAAAACAACAGTTAAGGAAACAGATAAAAAATCAACTCCTACACCTAAGAAGAAAAAGAAGTAAGTTCTAATTTCTTTTTTAAACATCCTTTCGGAATTCTGTGTAGTCCCGAATATTGATCTGCTGATAAGTTAAGTTCATTCAACTGATTTGCTAATACTATAAATGAATCTGTTTCTTTTATAATAAATCCTGTTTGTTTAACAATAAAACTTTCGTCAGTTAATATTCCAGTCATTTCGTCTTCTGTATGCCATTTATCAGGCACAGAATATGAATCTTCCCATTCTATATATACGAGTGGATATTTTTTTGTTTCCATAATTTTAATAAAAAAGACCAACTACAAAAGTGACCTTTATTTTTTATGTTAGTGTAAACTAACGTATAATTACCTTATTAATAAAGAAAAGTTCAGAAAAAGCGAAGAGATATAATCCTATTGAACTCAGTATTTATTGATATGTAAATTTTATAATTAGATATTTCACAAAATCAGGTAGAAGTATGATAATAAAACCTTTCATTATTCGGAAGGTTTTTTATTTTTGTTAAAATTAAATACTATGTCTTGGAATGCTTTTGATTTTATAGAACTTATTTTAGATCTTTTACAGTGGATATTTTCTTTAGGATCGGATAGAAAAAAAGATGAATAAAGACTTATTTGAATCTGTCGGAAATTTCAGGGAATTATTTAATCAAATTAAAGAGTTTGTAATTCAAAATTATTTCATTGTGCATTCCGTTTAATTATAGCAAAACAAATTTGCTCATTCCTTCCTGAATAAGTAATTTTGAAAAATTTTCAGATTTGAAGCCTACCATTTCCATTATCGTTGCTATTTTTAACCGTAAAGACGAACTTTTTGAACTCCTGAATTCTCTTACTGCACAGACAGACAAAGAGTTTGAGATTATTATCGTGGATGATGGCTCATTAATCGATTTAAAACCAACGATTGCAAAATTCGAAAGTTTTTTAACCATTAAATATTTCCGGAAAGATAATTCAGGACCCGGTTTATCGAGAAATTACGGGGCAAGAAGAGCCGAAAACGAATGGCTTGTTTTTGTAGACAGCGATGTTATTGTAGAGAACGATTACATCAAAAACATCAAAAAAGATATTCTTGAAATTCCGTGTGATGCTTTTGGCGGAGCAGATAAGGCGCATAAAGGTTTTAATCTGATGCAGAAAGCCATTTCCTATTCCATGACTTCTGTTTTTACGACCGGAGGAATCAGAGGAAGTAAAAAAGCCGTTTCAAAATTTCAGCCCAGAAGCTTTAATATGGGGGTGAAAAAAGAGGTTTTCGAAAAAGTCGGAGGTTTTTCAGAAATGAGAATAGGAGAGGACCCGGATCTTTCCATGACGCTTTGGGAAAATGGTTTTACAACTGCTTTTTTCGATGATATCGCAGTCTATCACAAACGAAGGGTAGATTTCGGAAAATTTTCGAAACAGGTCTATCAGTTTGGCTGTGCAAGACCTATTCTTAACCAAAGACACCCGAATTATGTGAAAATTTCGTTCGCATTTCCTACCTTATTTATGTTGGGCTACATCATGGGCTTTGTAGAATATTTCATTTTGGGAAAAGGTGTTATTCTTGCATTTTATGGGTTATATACTTTTATGGTTCTTTTCCACGCTTTGTGGGTGACAAAAAATATAAGCATTGCCGGAATGGCGGTTATTTCCACCTACATTCAGATGTTTTCCTACGGTTATGGCTTCTTAAAATCGTGGATTTTGCTGAATATTTTCAGGATGAAACCCGAAGATGCCTTCCCGAAACATTTTCATAAAGTTTGATTTTACCACTAAAATTTTTAATGAATTACTTTTTAGCGTAAATTTTTTGACGCAAAGATTTTTTAGCAAAGCTTTAATTTTAGTCAGCAAACGCAAATAAATTTGCTACGCAAAGCTTGAAACATACGCTTCATCAAATCAACTTGTTGATTCTTCCTTGCTCCCTTAAATAATGGGTATTTAAAATTAAACTTTGCGTTAAAAAACTATGATTTTCGATTACAGTAAGTATTGCTTTTTAGGTGCGGAACTTATCTAAAAAAAATATATTTTGTTAGCTTTTAAAATGCTGCAAAATAGCATACAAAATATCTTCTATAACATTTGCGGTTAAAAAAACAAAAGCTGTCGAATCAACAACAGCTTTTTTACAATAATTAGGATATGGAGATGGTTTCATGGCTGAGAACGCCTGTTTTGAGCATGCATTCTCTCATCTTTTCATACGTTCGTTCGATGTCGTGATCCAGACCTATTGAGAATCTGATCAGTCCATCGGAAATTCCCATCGCAGCACGTTCTTCCTCCGGAATTTCAGAAGAAGTGGAGCTTCCTGAACATGAGAATAAAGTTTTATAAAAGCCTAAACTTACCGCAAGATAACCCAGATTTTCCTGCTGCATCAGTTCCATCAGTTCATTGGCTTTTTCTGTGGTTCCCGCGTCTAAAGTCAGCAAACCGCCGAATCCGTACTCTTCGTGCATCATCGTTTTCATCAGTTCGTGGTTTTTATGAGATTTTAATCCGGGATAAGAGACACGCAGTCCGTCTTCTTCAAATCTTTGTGCAAGGTACATTGCATTGTAACTGTGTTGTTTCATTCTGATGTGAAGCGTTCTGAGATTTTTAAGAATACTTGCAGAACGAAGACTGTCCATCGTAGGCCCCAATAACATACAAGCTCCGTTATTTACGTTTTTCGTATCGTTAATGAACTCCTGAGTTCCACAGTACACTCCGCCAACGGTATCGCTGCTTCCGTTGATAAATTTCGTTAAAGAATGGATCACGATATCTGCGCCCAAAAGCTTTGGCGAAATAGAAAGCGGAGAAAACGTATTGTCTACAATCAGTTTCAGATTATGTCTTTTACAGATTTCAGAGAGTTTTCTAAGGTCTGCAACTTCCAGAAGCGGATTGCTTACACTTTCACAGTAGATGATTTTTGTGTTCTCGGTAATTGAGTTTTCAACAGATTCAAAATTATTGATGTCTACGAAAGTCGTCTGAATATTAAATGGCGGAAGGAAATTTTTCATAAAAGCATACGTTCCGCCGTAAATTGTTCTGCTCGAAATAATATGATCTCCGCTTTTGCAGACCTGCATCAGAACCGAAGTAATCGCTCCCATTCCCGATGCGGTAACGTTTGCCGCTTCTGTATTTTCTAGTTTTGCCAAAGCCTGTGCAAGATACAGATTCATCGGAGAAGAATGTCTTGAATACAAATAGCATCCTTCTGCATTTCCTTCGAAAGTATCGAACATCGTTTTCGCAGAAAGAAAAGTATAAGTAGAACTGTCGGAAATCGATGGGTTTACTCCGCCAAATTCACCAAAATATTGCAAATCCTGTATTTCGTTGGCTGCATTAAAGTCGTTCATATCGTTTAAGTTTTTATGCTATAAATATGAATAACCTCCTGAACTATTACAACAGAAATTTAAATTATTAGAATTTAAATCTAGTAAAATGCTAATCAATAGAAAAAAAGTTTATTATATTTGATTGTAATAAACTTTTGACTAAAATTTATCTATGAATTTTGATGATACCGATAAAAAACTGCTTCTTTTTTTGCAGGAAGACGCCAAACAAACCACCAAAGAACTGTCTCACAAGTTAGGTTTGTCTGTTACTGCTGTTTACGAACGTATTCGGAAACTCGAAAATACAGGAGTGATTTCAAAATATGTTGCGATTCTGGACAGGAACAAAATCCACCGAAATTTCATTGTGCTTTGCCATATCAAACTCGCTCAGCACAAAAAAGAATACGTTCTGCAGTTCGAAAAAGAAGTGATGAATTTAGAAGAGGTCACAGAATGCTTCCATGTAAGTGGTGATTACGATTATATCTTAAAAATCGGGGTAAAAGATATGGAAGACTATCGTAATTTTATGCTTACAAAACTTACCACACTGCAGCATATTGCAAGTACACACAGCTCTTTCATGATCTCTGAGGTAAAAAATACAACGGCAATTGTTTTATAGAGAAAAAAGTCTTTTTCAGGAGCTTTTTCCCGCTTTCCGCACTCGCTATTTTCGTGATCTAAGGTTGCGGCGGCGAAGCCGCCGCAACCCCAAATCCCTGAAAATGAGCTCAGACAAAGCTGCAATCGGGGCTAAACTGCGGTCTTAATTTCAATTGAAGGCAATCAATTAAACCAAAACCCCATTCTTAGAAGCAATAGGATCAGGCAAATCCGTTTCTCCCGTCATTTGCAGAAGATCAATCTCAATCGTCCGGCAGATCGAAAGCATCGGAATATCAAACATCAGACCTTCAAAAGGATTTTCAGAATAATCTCCAACCAGCTCCATAATAATATAAATCCAGCCAATCGTAATACAGAACGGAATTGAGACCCATATTCCCCAGTCTCCCAATTTGGCAAATTCACTCACCAAACCTAACGGAAGAAGCATAATGAAAATAATATTAAAAATAAAAGCAGTACTTGCAAACTGTCTTGGCAAAGGAAACTTTTTTATTCTTTCCGCCTGTCCCTGCAATGTATAGAATTCATTAAGGCAATCCTGCAATTGCTTTTGGTTGAAATCAGAAATCGCACTCATATTTTTAAGCTCATTTACATCTTTCGACTGTTGAGCGATAAGGTAAGTCGCAAAATTTTTATACTGCGACTGCAATTCAGTTTCCTCTTCGGATAAATATTTATTCAGGAAAATTGGCGTTCTTCCGTAATCCGGAAAACCTGCTTTTATCAGTCGGTTACGCTTATGGTCTACATTTTTAAGCTGGTCTTCTTCCACTTTAATATGTTCCCATTCAGTAGGAATCAGGAGTTGTTCCCTTAACTGATACAGCCATGCAATATGACGGAAAACAATCTTTTTTCTTCGGTCTTCCAGATCAGACTTTTCCGCTTCTTCATTGGAAGTATGAAAAGCATATACCATCGATCCGAGCATTCTGCTGAAATTAACGATTCCGCCCCAAATTTTTCGGGCTTCCCACAATCTGTCGTAAGCTTGGTTGTTTTTAAAACCAACTAAAAACGCTTCCGCAGTACCAATCAATGCTACCGGAACCCAGGGAATAATCATCCAGTCCCAATGGAAAAAGTGAAAAAGCACAGCAATTAAAGTGCACCAGATTGAAATCAGAATCACATGAAATCCTGATAGATTGAGAACCTGTCTGTAATTGACATATTTTGTTGTAATCATATTTGTGCAATCTAATTTAAAGTCAGCAAAAGACTAAGCAAAACAGATACCATATTTTTGAAACAGAATTTCAAAAACCTTTTGCTAACAGTACATAAATATAAGAAATTAAGACACAAAAAAACCTCTAAAAAAATTAGAGGCTTACATTTTTATTTTAAACTGAATTAATATTTCAGCATGTCTTCAATTTTATTGGAAAGCTTTTCCGCATTCGGAAGCATTTCCTTTTCAAGCACCAAATTAATTGGAACCGCAGGAACATCCAGAGAACCCATCGTTTCTACCGGTGCATCAAGATATTTAAAGCAGTTTTTCGAAATTCTGTGAGCAAAAGCTTCCGCAAAAGAATTGTTTAATTGTTCTTCCGTTAAAACAATACATTTTCCATGCGCTTTTACTCTCTCAAAAACCAGTTCTTCATCCAGAGGAATTAGGGTTCTTAAATCGATAACCTCAACTCTTCCATTGAAGTTTTTCGCAGCTTCTTTTGCCCAGTAAACGCCCATTCCGTAAGTAACAATTAATAAAGTTCTGCCTTTTTCGGTTTCTTCCTTATCAGCTTCAATAATTACTTTTCCTTTTCCGAAAGGTAAAATATAATCTTCCGCAGGTTCAATGGTTTTTGCATCCTCCGTTCCCGGAACCTTGCTCCAGTACAACCCTTTATGTTCAAGCATCACCACAGGATTAGGATCGTAATAGGCAGCTTTTAATAAACCTTTGAAATCTGCCGCGTTGCTCGGATAAGCGATTTTAATCCCTTTGATGTTCGCTAAAATACTTTCAACACTTCCGCTGTGATAAGGACCGCCGCCGCCGTAAGCTCCGATCGGAACACGAATGATATTGCTTACAGGGAATTTCCCCTGACTTAAATAACTCGATTTTGAAATCTCTGTAATTAACTGATTGATTCCCGGATAAATATAATCAGCAAACTGAACTTCAACAATCGGTTTTAATCCTACTGCGCTCATTCCCGCTGTAGAACCAATGATATAAGCTTCCTGAATCGCGGTATTGAAAACCCTTTTGCTTCCGAATTTTTTTCCTAACGTTACTGTCTCACGGAAAACCCCTCCGATTCTTTCCCCAACATCCTGTCCGTATAACAAAGCTTCCGGATGTTTCCACATCAATTCCTGAATGGCATGAATCGCAGCATCTACCATTACAATTTTTTCTCCGCCTTCAGGTTCTCTGGTTCCAACTTCTTCCGTAATAGGAGTTGGCACGAAAACATGATTCATTACACTTTCAGGCTTCGGATCTTCTGCATTTTTAGCCTTTTCAAAAGCTTCTTCAGCTTCAAGACGGGCTTTTTTCGTAATCTGTTTTAATAATTCTTCATCAACTCCGGATTCAATCAAATGATTTCTTAGAATATTTCCCGGATCCTTCGCTCTGTGTTTGGTTAAATCTTCCTCGTCTCTGTAAAACTCTCTTCGTACTCCGGATGTGTGGTGACCGATGAGAACTGTTTTTGCGCAAACCACCAAAGGTTTTCTTTCTGTTCTTACAAAATCCACCGCTTTTTTCATTACTTCAAAGCTTTCAACGAAATCTGTTCCGTCCACTCTCATTCTGCTTAAGCCCGTAAAACCGGCTACAAAATCATAGGCATCGCACGTTCTTGCTTCCTCCTTGGTTACGGAAATTCCCCATTCATTATCCTGAACAAGGAAAATAATCGGCAACTGATGTAAAGCAGCAAACTGTAAAGCCTCACTTACTTCACCTTCCGTTACAGAATTATCTCCCAGACTGCAAACCACCACAGGATTGTTTTCAAAATCCTGCAATTCAAAATCCTGAATATATTTAATTCCCTGCGCAACTCCTGTTGTAGGAATGGTCTGCATTCCTGTAGCGGAACTCTGATGAATAATTTTCGGTTTATTTTCGTCCCTGCTTGAAGGGTGTGAGTAGTAGGATCTTCCTCCGGAAAAAGGATCATCAGCTTTTGCCAGCAATTGAAGCATCAACTGATAAGGTTCAAAACCAATTCCTAAAAGTATGCTTTCGTCACGGTAATATGGGGAAACCCAGTCTTCTTTTTTTAACTGATAAGCCGTTGCCAACTGAATGGCTTCATGCCCTCTTGATGTACTATGAACATATTTACAGACATTTCTGTTTTCTTCATAAATATCTGCCATTGCTTTGGCAAGCATCATGTGGTTATAAGCCTTGAGTAATATATCTTGAGAAACCTTTTCGTGAAGTGTATTTTCCATAGAAAGCAAAGATAAACAAAAAAACAAAACACTAACAAGCGTTAGTGTTTTGAAGATTTTTTATTATTGAAATAACATCGTGGTTATTCTTTAATTACTTTTTTAGAAACAGTATCCTTGTCTGTTTTAACCTCAATGATATATATTCCTTTGGTGTAAGAAGTCAGATCAATGCTTTCTTCCTCATTTTTAATGGTTCCACTCTTAAGTTTTTTCCCGGAAAGATCGTATACATTATATGTTGATCTCTTAGGAGACTTTATTACTTTTACATAATCTTTTGTAAGAGTCGGAGCTATTATTATTCCATTATCTTTTATAATATCGCTTGTTGATAATGAGGACTGTGTTTGTCCTGTTACCATGATGGAATAGTTCTGTGGAGCCGCAACTCCCGAATCATTAACTAATGTTCCTTTATTTGTAATCTCAATTTTGTAGCTTCTGCCAGAAATAGGATTGTCTATTACAACCTGCTCAACATTATCAACAGTATTATCTGCTTTTGTTGCAGGGGTCAAAGGACTGTTAGCATCAAGTTTCCACGGATAATACACCGTATTGGTAGTAAGATCTATAATTCTCAGATCAAGATCGTTAATTAGTTTAGATGTTCTGTTATTGAAAACATCAGATACAAATTGGTAATTAGGAGTATATTTAGGGTCGATCCAGCTGATGGTAACCTTTAAGGGTTCGCTTCCGGTTGCAGTAAGTGTTTTACTATTTTTAACTCCGCTGTTCAGCGTTTCATCTGCAAAGAAAACAGTATTGTTAGATTTGCCTACCAATAATTCCGCTCCTTTTTTAGCATTAATAAAGCCCCATCCGAACCATGGATCAGGTCCGATATTTCCGGCCTCAGATGCAGAATGAATGGTAAGTACTTTTGCTGAAGCCGCGTTTAGTAAAGCGTTATTGAATAATTGTTTATATATCTGAGTCCATAGTCCGATAATTCCCGTTACAATAGGGGCGGAAAATGATGTGCCGCTTCCTGCTGCCCATGTGTTACTACCGGTTGCGGATGTGGCTGCATATAAAACATCTGTTCCAACTGTGGAGATGTCCGGTTTTATTCCGCCGTCATCTCTTGGACCAGCACTGCTATAGTCGGAATGTACAACATCAGTTGCGCTTGTGTATCGGAAATTATTGGTACTAATTATATCTGTAGCACCTACTACAATAATATTTTTTGCCAAAGATCCTGTTCCTATGCAATCATATCCTTGAGAACAATTGTTAGGCGGGATTGTATCACTGGAACTGAATGCTAATGGACCGCTTGAGGAGGAATAATATTTTGGAATGGCTGAGGAAGCACTACCTGGTCCCATATTAAAATAGTTCCCCGAGGATTTTACAATTATAAGAGAAGGGTTATTGTTTACCAGCATATCATAATTATAATCATTGGTATTATAAGTACCCTGAAGATCATAGAATGTATTTCCTGCTTTAGAACCATTGTAAACATAAGAACTGATATTGCCATTATTATCGTAATTTTCTGTCCATCCTGAATTTACCCCATATGAGTGGTTAGAAATGTTAGGTTGAGAAACCAATATTTTTTGAAAAACATTGCTTGTTGAAGTATCACCGGGTAAAGTGGTTGTACTAAACATATAGCTATCCATTGTTGAATTTACAGCAACTCCCTTAGTATTCCCTACAGCAACACCTCCGCTGGACAAATTAACACTTTTCCCGCCGATGAAACTTCCTACGCCTGTAGAATGGTCAGAATAGCTTTGTGTGTTGGCCTCTTTATTGGTAATTCTTCCTGTTGCATTATTGAAAGCTGTATGAGATTCGTATATTCTTCCGCCGTCAAATACTGTATACTTTATATTTTCTCCGTTAAAAGCACCAGTAAGGCCAGCAACTCCTCCAGACAAATTCAACTGGTCGGAATTGGAATTCATTAATTGTCTTGTATCCTGTTCCTGCAAAAAAAAAGGAATATCAAAGTTAAATCCTCCAAGATGGGATTTTAAAGAATCAATTTTTTCCTTCGTTTTCGCGTCAGGATTTTTCCCATATACCCTTTCAGCATAGGCATCGAACTTTTTTTCGTTCTCAACTTTTTGCTGTTCAAATTCTCTTTTTAAATTGTCATTGTTTTTTTGCGCATACGTTGAAAGATAAAGCAACGTACTAATCAAGATTAGATTTCTCTTCATGCCACTTAATGATTACAAATAATTAGTTGACAAATATATGTAAAACTCATTAAGTCACATAATTAATTGATAATATTTTGTATGATTATGTATAATTTTAATGAATCTTAAAATTATATAATAAATATGTTTTTTTTCTTTTTAAATGTAAATAGCCTGAAAATACAAACTCTCTTAAAATGGCTCTAAAACACACACTCCTTCAAAAAAATAAAGTAACTTTACATTCTCTTTTTAATAAAAGCTAGAAAAATTACATGTATTTAGTTTTTGACACAGAAACCACAGGTTTACCGAAGAATTTCAACGCTCCGCTTTCAGATTCAGATAACTGGCCAAGAATGGTGCAGATTGCGTGGCAGTTGCATGATGATGACGGAACATTAATTGAAAATCAGGATTATATTATAAAACCGGAAGGGTATGATATTCCCTTCAACGCCGCGAGAATTCACGGGATTACAACAAAAATCGCCAATGAGGAAGGTCGTGATCTCGAAGAAATTTTAAATGAATTTTCTAAAGTTTTAGAAAAAGTAAGAGTGGTCTCCGGACACAATGTGGAATTCGATTACAACATTGTGGGAGCCGAATTTTACCGTAAAAATATTAAAGACAACCTTCAGGAAAAGCCAAAAGCCGATACCATGATTCTGGGAACAGATTTCTGTCAGTTGGGAGGCGGAAAAGGAGGAAGATACAAAGCTCCGAAGTTGGAAGAGCTTTACGAAAAATTATACGGTCATAAATTTGATGAAGCCCACAACGCAGCAGCCGACGTAAATGCCACGGCGCAGGTTTTCTTCGAAATGATGAGAATCGGGGTGATTCCTGCGGAAGTTTTAAAAGTTTCCGAAGACCAGCTTGCGTATTTTAAAACGCTGTATCCTGATCCGATAAAACCTTTCAACATTGTTATCAGAAGGCAGGTTGCGGATTTTCACAACAAGAAAAAACAGCAGGATATCGGAAGTATTGAAGAGATTGATCTCGGAAAATATTTCAACTTCGATAACCACAGTGTTTTCTCAACTTTAACAGCTACTACAAGCATCAACGATTTAATTAAAAAAGCGAGTGATGATAACTTTCCCGCCGTCGGAATGGTGGATCTGGGAAATATGATGGGTGCTTTTAAATTTGTTACGGCGGTAGAAGGCGCCAATGGCGACCGTGCGAAAAAGCATAAAGAATATCTGGCTAAAAAACAGGAAGCGGAAGAAAAAGGTGAAGAATTTAATGAACAGGAGCCGGTTTCACAGCCTTTGATTCCTGTGGTGGGCTGTGAATTTTATATTTCAGACCGTTACGAGCAGAAGCAGTTTACCAAAGATGATCCCGACCGAAGAACGCAGGTTGTTTTATTGGCAAAGGATTTTAACGGCTATAAAAATTTAGCCAAACTATCCAGTATCGGATTTCTTAAAGGATTTTATTTTGGAGTTCCGAGGATCAGCAGGGAATTGATTGCTGAATATAAAGAGGGAGTGATTGCCCTAACTTCGGGAATTCACGGAGATATTCCCGATGCCATTTTAAATACGGGTGAACAGAAAGGGGAGGAGCTTTTCAGATGGTGGAAAGATACTTTCGGAGACGATTTTTATGTCCAGATCCAGAACCATAAACTGCCGGAAGAAGAGCATTTAAATGATGTGTTGTTGCATTTTGCAGATAAGTATAACGTTAAAATTTTAGCGCAGAATGAAACGTTCTATACCAATAAAGACGATTCTAATATTCAGGATATTGTAAGCTGCATCAAAGACGGTGAAAAGCTTTCAACGCCTGTAGGAAAAGGTTTTGGAAAAAGAAGAGGACTTGCAACCGGAGAATATTACATGAAAACGGCGGATGAAATCAAGGAAGCATTTTTGGCTTATCCCGATGCATTCGATGCGTATGAAGAATTTTTCGCGAAGTTCAAACCTTACACACTGAAAAGAGATGTTCTCCTTCCTAAATTTGATATTCCGGAAGAGTTTATTCATCCCGAAGACGATATCGATGGCGGAAAACGCGGTGAGATGGCTTATCTTACCTATTTAACGTACGAAGGGGCAAAAAGAAGATATGTAGAAACCGGAATTACAGATGAGATAAAAGAACGTCTGGATTTCGAACTGGAAGTTATTGCCAATACAGGATATCCCGGTTACTTCCTGATTGTTCAGGATTTCTGTAACGAAGCCCGTAAAATGGGCGTTTGGGTAGGTCCCGGTCGTGGTTCTGCGGCAGGTTCTGCAGTAGCGTACTGTATCGGAATTACGAATGTTGACCCCATTAAATATGATCTCCTTTTCGAGAGATTCCTGAATCCGGAAAGGGTTTCCATGCCCGATATCGATATCGACTTTGATGATGAAGGACGTGATAAAATCATCAAATGGGTGGTTGATAAATACGGAAAAACACAGGTTGCCCAGATTATTACCTACTCGGTTCTGGGAGGGAAATCGGCAATTAAAGATGCGGGAAGAGTTTTGGATGTTCCGATTCCGGACACGAATAATATTGCTAAATTAATTCCTTCCACACCGGGAATGAATATTGCGAAAGCTTTAGCAAAATACGATAAATTAAAACCTGAAGAACAACAGCTGGTTGACGAAATGCGCTATGTTCTCGACAGTCCGAATGATGCACGTCACGGAGTTTTAGCAAGTGCGAAAAAAATGGAAGGCTGCATCAGAAATACAGGGATTCACGCTTGTGGGGTTATCATTACGCCGGAAGATGTAAGTAATCTGGTTCCGGTAACCATTGCGGCAAAAGATGCCGATATTCTGGTTTCGCAGTTTGATAACTCGGTGGCAGAAAGTGCGGGGCTTCTGAAAATGGACTTTTTAGGGCTGAGAACTTTAACCATCATCAAGGATGCTTTAAAACTTGTAAAAGCAAGGCATGGAGTGGATATCGATCCCTATCTTATTCCGCTTGATGATACAAAAACCTATCAGTTATTTAAAGAAGGGAGAACAGTCGGGATTTTCCAGTATGAAAGTCCCGGAATGCAAAAGTACATGAGAGAGCTGAAACCTACGGTTTTTGCCGATCTTATTGCCATGAACGCATTGTACCGTCCCGGTCCGATAAAATACATCCCGAACTTCATCAACAGGAAGCACGGAATTGAAGAAATCGTCTACGATTTACCGGAAACAGAGGAATATTTAAAAGAAACCTACGGAATTACGGTTTATCAGGAGCAGGTAATGCTTCTATCTCAAAAATTGGCGAATTTCACGAAAGGGGAAGCCGATACGCTGCGAAAAGCGATGGGTAAAAAGCAGATCGACGTTCTTAATAAAATGTACCCGAAATTCATCGAAGGCGGAAGAAAAAATAACCTCAACGAAGAACGCTTAGAGAAAATCTGGAACGACTGGAAAGCCTTTGCAGAATATGCCTTCAACAAATCTCACTCTACTTGTTATGCATTTATTGCGTATCAGACCGCTTATTTAAAAGCGAATTATCCGGCAGAATATATGGCGAGTGTGATGAGTAACAACATTAACAACACCGATTCCATCACCATGTTCATGGAAGACTGTAAAAGTATGGGTGTTGATGTTTTGGGACCGGATGTAAATGAATCTCAATATAAATTCTCAGTAAACGAAAAAGGGCAGATCCGTTTTGGTCTGGGAGCCATTAAAGGAATTGGAGAAGGTCCGAGTGAAGCCATTACAAGAGAAAGACAGAACGGAAGATTTAAAAATATTTATGATTTCTTCGAAAGAATTCTGCCTTCACAAATGAACAAAAGAGTGGCGGAAAGTTTGGTTTTGGCAGGAGCTTTTGATGAACTCGACAATTTCCACAGAGGTCAGTATTTTGATATTGATATGGCGGGAAGAACCAATCTGGAAAGACTGATCCGTTACGGACAAAGCTTTCAGGAAAGTAAAAATGAAATGGAACATTCTCTTTTTGCAGATTTTGCAGAGGAAGTTCAGATCGAGCAGCCCAAGCTGCCTCCGTGTCCCGAATGGCCGAATATGCATAAGCTGAATAAAGAAAAAGAAACCATCGGATTCTATCTTTCTGCGCATCCTTTAGATGAATTTAAATACCAGTTCCAGTTTATACAGGGAAGCCTTTCCAAAAAATCTGTTTTGGAAAAAGAAGATGAATCGAAAATTGTAATTGATGAGGTTCCGATCTTAGAGCAGGACGTTCCGGAAGATGTATCTGAACTTGCGGAAATTGTTTCCGATGATGTCATTGCGGGCGAAGAAGAGGAACTCATTGAAGAAGTCACCAAAAAAGCAGAGCCGAAAGGTGTTTTCCACTTCCTGAATCTTGATGAGGTAGATGCATATAAAGAACAGGCTTTTGCGAATAAGCAGGAAGAATTATTCGAAGAGAAGAAAAAAGACTGGAAAACCTTACAGAAAGAAAGAGAAAACGGCGGTGGCGGAAAAGAATATACTGTTGCCGGTCTGATTACTGAATATGTGGTAAAAGATGGTTTCCGAAGCGGAGAAAAAGTGGCTTTTGTAACGCTGGAAGACTATTCCGGTTCTTATTCTTTCCGACTGGGAGATCGTGATTATATGAAACTGAAAGAAAAACTGGAAGTTCAGCGGTTTGTAATTTTTAAGATTAAATTTGCTCAGGTAAAAGACGGAAGGGTTTTTGTGAATGTTACGGATGTTATTGAGCTTCAGGAAGCTTTTGAAAGATTTGCAAAAAGTATTTCTTTGGTGATGGATGTGATGGATTTCCGACCGGAAGATCTGAATTTTTTCAGAAAAGTTTTAGAAAGAAATCAGGGAAATCAGAAGCTGAAGTTTTATCTGAAAAATGTAGAAGAAGATTCTAAGGTAGAACACCTCGAAGTACAGTCTATGAAGCATTCTGTAAATCTAAGCGGTGAACTGATGAAAGAAATTCAGCTTTTAAATAAATATGAATTTTATCTGAATTAAGTTTAAAACTCCGTTGATATAAATTTAAAGTGGCTATGAATCTATTGATCAGATTTTTAGCCATTTTTATTTTGGTGATCTTTTAAATTTATAACATGAATCGCTTTAAAATCCCACTTTTTATTTCTCTGTTAAAATCAAATGAATGTTTAATTTTTATTAAAATATTTTAGCTTTTTAACATTAAATAATGATGAATTTCTGAATTTTAATAGGTTTAATGAATAATTTTTATATTTTTACCGCCCTTAATTTTATTGATATATGAAGAAAATTCTACTCACGTGTTTGCTTGCCTTAGGATCGGCAACGTTTGCACAGGTGGGGCCGCCTCAGGCGACCAATCCGAATACCAACAACGGCTACGGATTTACGCAGACCTCGGGAACCTACACACCACTTTCAGCAAGCAGAACGGTATGGCAGTCGGGAGCCACCTTAGCGACGGATGCTGTTTCTGCAGCAATTAGTTTACCATCAGCTTTTAAATTCAATGGTAAATCTTATAATGCTGTTTACCTTAGCAATAATGGTTTTGTAACCCTTGGAACACCTGCTTTGGCAGCCACTTACACAGGGCTTTCTACAGATACCACGACTCCTTACGAAGGTGCATTTGCCGGTTTTGCAGTCAATCTTAAAAATGCCAATACTACAACTTCTGAAATTTCCTACGAAACAGTTGGTTCTAAATTTATAGTCCAGTTTAAAGATCTTCAGGGAAGTGCAGCATCTGCTGCGCAGCTTCTTAATTTTCAGATTCAGTTGGATTTAACTTCTAATAACGTAAGCATTGTCTACGGGAATTGTGTTTCCGGTACTGCAGTATTAACGGGGCAGGTCGGAATAAGAGGATCGGAAGCTTCCGATACCAACAACAGAGTAGGAACAGACTGGGCGGCAACTTCCATAGGAACCGGCAGTACAGATTCGGTTACTTTAGGAACTACCAATTCTACAACTGTACCTGCTTCCGGTCTTACATTTACTTATTCTCCGGGAACATGGATTGCAGCTCCTGTAAATTATGCTTCTATTCCTTTTACTGAAAGTTTCAGTACGTGGGAAAACGGAAATTCAATTGGCGATCTTCCCAATGCCAACTATTGGAGAACATGGCCTTCAAGAGGAGATAATTCATGGAGAGCAAGTGACATTACAGTAAGTGGTTACGCAAGTACAACAGGATGGACAAGTTTAGGCGGAAACGTTGCTGTTGCAGCACCGGGTGTAGCTCCGGCAGCAAGATTCCATTCGTACAATACGATCAATGCTTCCGGATATATGGATTTGTATATCAATTTATCCTCAGGAACAGGATCGAGGCTTTTGTCTTACGATTATCAGAATACTTCAGGAACTGATGTTTTAAAAGTTTTGATTTCTACGGATGGCGGAAACACTTTCAATCAGGTGGGTTCTACTCAGGGGATTTCTGCTTCATGGGCTACCAAATATGCAGATTTGGGAACGAGCAGTCCGACCGCGATTGTAAGATTTATGGCTACAGGAGATAACGGAAGCAACGATATTTATATTGATAATGTAAATGTTTCTGTCATTCCTTGTATGTTCCCGGATTCTGTAACTCCTGGAACAACTACGTCTACAACAGCTCCGGTAAACTGGGCAATGGCAAATCCTGCACCGGCATTTGATATTTATTACAGCACGACGAATACAGCGCCTACCGCTGCAACAACGCCCAATGTTATGGGAGCAACAGGCTTAACGTATACAATAACCAATTTAACGCCGAGTACAACTTATTATGTTTGGGTAAGATCCCGTTGTTCTGCTTCAGAGCAGAGTTCTTGGGTTTCAGGATCTTCTTTTACGACGAAAACCTTCTGTCCTACAGTTTCTGCGCCTTCTTCGGCGGCAACAGGAGTTTCTGTAACGCCTGCATTTACATGGACGGCAAATCCGGAAGCTACAGGATACAGATTATCTGTGGGAACCACTTCAGGAGGAACTGATGTTTTAAATAATTTGAATGTAGGAAATGTATCAACATATACTTTACCGACAGAATTAACTTATAACACGAAGTATTATTATACGGTTAATGCATATAATGCTACGATTTCATCAACAGGATGTTCGGAAAGAACATTTACTACACTTTCTATCTGTCCTGCACAGTCTGCGCCTGCAGCATCTGCTATTAATGTTCCGCTTACGCCTACCTTTACATGGACGGCTTCTTCCTCGTCTGCAGTTACAGGCTACAAGCTGAGAATAGGAACAACGCCGGGCGGGAATGATGTGCTTAATAATTTTGATGTAGGAAATGTAACTACATACACATTGCCAACTTCTCTCAATTACAGTACGGTATATTATTGGTCTGTAGGAGCATATACGGCAACTCAAAGCTCTTTAAACTGTACAGAGAGAAGCTTTACAACTGTTTGCCCGGCTGTAACCTCTCTTCCGGTATTTGAAAATTTCGATACCACATCTACAGGAAGCAGCAGCAATACAAATGCGCCTACCTGCTGGAGATATTTGGAACCGTCATCTTGGGCGGGATATGGCTATGTAAATACATCGTATAATTCTTCTGCTCCAAATGGCTACTATTTATATAATGATACAGCTACTACAGCAGGAGGAATGTTGGTTTCCCCACAAATTACACCCCTTTCAAACGGAGCAAACAGGGTTCGTTTCATGGCTGCGGGAGGATCTTCAGGCTACACGCTTCAGGTGGGAACGTTAAGCAATCCTGCTGATGCTTCTACTTTTACACAGATCAGTGCGGTTACTTTAACATCAACTATGGCTCAGTATACGGTAAATATTCCGGCGGGAACAGATCAGTATCTTGCGTTCAGACACGGTGTAGGAGGAACTTACAGAGGTATTGGAATTGATGATATTAATATTCAGCCTATTCCTAGCTGCGATAATCCGACATTAATTACTGTAGCATCCACTTCAGCTAACGGAGCTGCGATTAGCTGGACGGCACCTTCTTCTACGGTTGGAGTAGGGTATGATGTCTATTACAGCACCACCAATACACCACCGACAGCGACAACTGTTTTAAATGCTTCAAATTCTGTAAGTACAAGTGGAACGGGTACAACTGCTAACCTGACAGGATTAACCAGCGATACCTTCTACTACGTATGGGCAAGAGCTAAATGTACTGCGACTGATAACAGTGCATGGGAAGGTGGAACAAGATTCTATACAAGCAATTACTGTACTCCGGTAACTTCCAATCAGAATTCATGGATCAGCTCATTTACATCCACTACTGCCAATACCAATATGGCATACAGTTCTGCAACGGCAAACAGTGCAGCAACTTTCGGATATAAAAATCTGATGAGCTCAAATAATATTTCCATTACAAAATCTGCGTCTAATACGGTTATTCCTATTTCGATAACAGCGGGAGGACCTACGGTTGGGGTTGCTGTATGGGTAGATTTAAATCAGAATAATGTTTTTGATGCTTCCGAAAAACTGTTTGCAACAACAAATTATACTACAACGACAAGCGGTGCAACACTTACCATCCCTGCAAATACATCTGTAGGAACTTACAGAATGAGGGTTCTGATCAATTACAACAACAGTGCACCAACGGATCCTTGTTTAGGTTTCTCAAGGGGAGAAATTATTGATTATTCATTCATTGTAACCGCTCCGCTTGCCACAAACGAATTATCCGGTACTAAGAACGAAATTAAAGTATATCCGAATCCTTTTACGGATATTTTGAATGTATCTGATATTTCTAATGTGAAAGCCGTTTATGTGACGGATGTTGCAGGAAGGTTAATTAAAACCATTTCTAATCCTGAATCATCGGTTAATCTAAATGAATTAAAGCAGGGAATGTATTTAATTACTTTAGATATGAAGGATGGATCTAAAAAGACTTTCAAAGCAATTAAAAAGTAAATTTTATTAACCATACTCAAAGCATGAATTATAGAGGCTGTCCCAATGGACAGCCTCTGTTTTTTGATAAATGTTTCATGAAAATTCTCTACTATGAAAACCTTATCGCAGCCCAAATTTTGAAGTTGCCTAAAATTTTTTTCGTAAAATATACCTGAACAGAAAAACGCTTTCAATTTTTTTATAAATTAGCCCTTTAAAATTTTAAAATAACACAATGATTACAACCGCCAATCTGGAAAAATACCGTAACGGAGATTTTCTGCAATTCGTAAACAATGTACTGGAACTTTTACCTCAAACTACTGCCGACCAATTAAATATTGGCAGCCAAAGAACAGTTTTGCAAACAGCGGCACAAAGTTTTAATAATGCTTATCTGCCTTATACGGGAAGCGATATTACACCGGAAATTCAGGCTCTGGATGCGCAGAGAGACAACGCTGTTATCGGGATCAAGATGATTTTGGAAGCATGGCAGTACCATTTCGATCCGGAGACCAAGAACAATGCCTTTGCACTTTTAGATATTCTCAACCGTTTTGGGGAGCGTATCTATAAGCTTCGGTATCAGTTGGAAACTGCCACTTTAACAGCATCGTAGCAGAATGGGAAGAAAAGCACAGCGATAAAATCTCCCAGCTTCAACTTACAGACTGGGTAAACGAGCTGAAAACTTCTAACCAGAATTTTAACAACAAGTATATTGCCCGTACCGTACAGCTTTCGGAAGTAGAAACAGGTGTATTAGCTACTGCCAGAACAGCATCTACGGAAGCTTACCGAACGCTGAAACAGCATATAGAAGCTCACGCCCTGCTTACCCCGAATGCAGAATACGATCAGTTAATGGCAAAGCTCAGCAGTCTGGTAAACCAATATAATCTTGCCGTTACCAAATACAGCAGTACGGAAGAAAGCGGGGGAGAAGATCAGAAACCTGAATCTCCGGAAACGCCTTCCTAGAGCCACCGCCGAAGGGAGGGAGCTGTCGGGAACAGCCGAAACCGTCCCGCCTAAAGGAGCGGACTTTCGGAACCCGCCGGATGTATTCCGCCAAAAGGAAAACATCTTCGGGGAGTTCCGAAATCGTTTCGTCCAAAGGAATGTGTTTTCGGGAGCATCCGAAGATAAAATGCCTGAGGGAATGTATTGCGGTAAAATGATGAGGGAAAATCAAGATGTACAATTGTACGACTTAATTCTATTTATATAAATAACGCTAATGTATACTATTTATATAGACTGTCTCAAAGGGGCAGTCTATATTTTTTTATGTTAAGTTTTATATTATTGTAAATCAATTATTTGGGAGTAATTTTTAACTATTTGATATACAGTTTCTTATGGGTTGTTGTTCAATTATGATAATTTTAATTATTCAAATGATTGTTTAATAATAATGTATTTTATTGAATGTTTTGTTGTTAAATATTAATTATTTATAAAATTTTAGTTAATTTAAATTAATTTATTATAATTTTATATTTCCTAATTTTAATTTAACTATTTATGAACAAAACCTATCTTTGGCTTTTGTTGATCTGCAGTCCCGCAGCAATAAAAGCACAGACCACGTATTATTCGAAGGCTTCTGCAACGGATTTTACAAATGTGGCTTCATGGGGAACCAATACTGACGGAACGGGAACGTCGCCCGGTTCCATTAGTAACGCAGATAATTTTGTAATACAAAATTCATCAGCAATGACGCTTCCCGGAAATGCATCTGTAAGGCAGCTTACCATAAACTCCGGAAGTTTAACAGTGGCTGCAAATACCCTTACAGTGAGTATTGCAAACGCAAATAATTCAAATCTTACCGTCAGTGGAGGAACCTTAACTGTTTCTGGTGGTAATGTACTGATTAACGGTTATTTAAATTACACATCTGGTAATTTTAATCAAAGTGGAGGTACAATAACCATTGATCCTAATAATGCAGGAGCTACCGCTACAAGTACTACAAGTAGCCAGTATACATTAAATATTACTTCTTCCAATGGAGTAAATTGGACAGGTGGTACTTTGGTTTTAGTAGACCCGCCTGCTTCAACCTCATCTTCGCATTACTCGATTTATTATAACACGTCTGTTTCTTCAGAGGTTTCTTTAAATCATACTTTAAAATTTGGAGATGGCGTTTCAACAGATGCGGGAGGAAATGCAATAGGATTTTACGTATACAATTATGTAGGTGCCGGAAAACTAAATTTTGGCAATGTTGAAATAAATAATCCTTCTGGTACAAACAGAATCGTAAAAGAATATTCATGGAGTAATGGTATAAAGGGGAACTTAACGATTACGGCCGGAGAATTAGACCAGAATTCAATAGCGTTAACCGTTGGTGGTAACTTAGTTAATAATGGGATCCATACAGCAAGTTCCACATTGACATTTGCAATGCCTTCAGGGACATCAAGTGTTGCTAATACAGTTGCTCAAAACATATCAGGAACGGGTGTTTTTAGAAATTCAGCAACAACTTCTACAGCTAATTTTGCAAGTATAACTGTTAATAACTCAAGTGCAGGCGGTGTTACTTTTGCAAATGCCAATTCTTTATTAAGTGGCGCAAATACAGGTACTGTTTCAGGTACATTAACTTTTACAAATGGGGTGGTAAATACGGGTTCTAATACTTTTATATTAGGTGTAAGTGGTACAACTGTTGGTTCACTTTCGTATACTGCAGGAGGATTCAGTTCCGGTTCTACATTCAGCAGATGGTATGGAACAGCAGGATCGGGAACTACTATAGCTGCATCTACAATTCCAACTTCAGGAGCAGGTACTTATCCTTTTGTAATGGGAAATCCTGTAACGGGACTTTCGGTTGATCATTTTCACAGAGCAACCGCAGCTTTAACTACGGCAGGTCAAATGGCGGTTAAGTTTAATGGTGCTGCAGGTAACTCTGCAATAACTCCGTTAACCGAAGGTTCTTTAACATACGACAGACAAACGAATGCGAACTGGGTAGTAACCACTTCCGGAGGATACGCATCTTCTGCTACGCATACTATTGCGATTCAAGGCCAGGGAACATTTACGGCTACTACTCCAAATGTTACGATATTAAATAATGGAGCTTTGGCGGGCACAGCGCAGGCAGGTACAAATCAGCCTATGGGACAGAGAGCTGCGGTTCCGGCGGCAAACATAGCAGCAACATATACATTAGCTTCTGTTACATCTGAAGCACCTATAGAGTCAGCACAATCTGGTCCTTGGGAAAGTACAACTACTTGGGTAGGAGGTGTCGTACCTTCATGTAATAATGCAGCTATTCTTTCAGGACATACGGTAACGGTATCATCTGCTACAACTGCAAATCCAAGTAACGTTATCATTAATCCAGGAGGAACATTAGGAGTAACGGGCGGTTCTATAACAGTAGGTTGTACTAATAAAAATAACTACATTAACAACAATGGCACTTTATCGGTTTCCGGAGGAACATTAGCAGTAAATGGTAATATTAACAATGCTTCCGGTTCTACTTTTGCTCAAAGTGGAGGAAATATTAATGTAGATGGAAACGATGCAGGCGCCACAGCAACAAGTGTAGCTTCGGGTACTAATATAGTAAATATAGCTACCGGAAACGTTACGCTTACCGGTGGAACGCTTACCGTAACAGATCCTCATGCGGCTAACAGTACTACTTCATACGCATTCTCTTATACGGGAGGAACCGCGATTGATAATACAGCGGGATGGACTCTGAAGTTTGGTGACGGATCTTCTGCTGACGCTGGAGGAACTGCTGCAACGGCTTCAACAGTTGGTGGATTTATCTGGAACAATGCAGGAAGTAAAATCTATTTTGATAATGTAATAATAGACGGAGCTTCGGGTACAAACAGATATGTATCAAATTCCTCCACAATCGGTATTAATACATTAACCATTAATGCAAATGGGGAATTCAGAATACCAACTACGGGAGTAAGTATTGGCGGTAACTTTACCAATAATGGAACATTTACCCATACAGCTTCAACTTTAAGTTTCCAGAATTTTAAAAATAATGGAACCGTTTCAGCTTCTACAACGCCGCAGACCGTTTCAGGGACAGGTGTATTCAGAAATAATATTGTTACGGCAAGTTCTACAGCTAATTTTACTTCTGTAACTATTAATAATAGTTCTTCAACAGGGGTTACTTTTGCCAATGCAAACTCTTTATTGAGTGGGGCAAATACAGGAACTGTTTCCGGTACGTTGACATTGACAACAGGTTTCGTGAATACCGGTGCCAATACTTTCGTTTTAGGAATCTCAGCTACATCTAACGGAACTTTATCTTATAGTGCAGGTGGATTCAGTACAGGAAGTACTTTTGCGAGATGGTGGCCTACTACAACAGGTGGAGCAACTATTACAGCGAGCACAACATCTTCAGCAACGACAACAGGTGTTTATCCTTTCGCTGGAGGAACATCAACTGCTTTTGTAGCAAGAAATCTTTATCTGAACCAGACAGCGGCTGCTACTACCGGTGGTAAAATCGCTGTACAATATAATGATGTTGCGGGAACAAATACTGTAAGCATCGTAGACGGAACCTATACTGTAGATACGCAGGCAAAATCCAACTGGGTTGTTTCTCAGACAGGGATTACAGGAACGCCTACTTATTCTATGGCAATAAACGGACAAAATATTTATACTGCTGCTAACGGCAACAGCAGAATTACTTTAGCATCTGCTCCGGCTTTCGGAACACATCAAACAGGGACAAGCTATGTAAATGCGCAAAGAACCGTTCTTCCATTGGCTAATTTAGCGGATACTTACTATTTAGGTATTGCAGCTTCAGACATTCCTTTTATATCTGTAGCAAATGGTAACTGGAATGCTTCCTCAACTTGGAATAAAGGAGCTGTTCCTGCTTGTACAGATGTGGTACAAATTGCTGCAGGTACTACGGTAACGGTAAATTCTGCAGGAAATGTTTCTAAAAATGTTACCATTAATACAGGAGGAACACTGGTAAATGCATCCGGTGATCTTACGGTAGGTTGTACTCTTAAAAATAATTCATTAGTAAATAATGGAACATTAACAATTTCAGGTGGGATATTAAATGTAAATGGTAACGTAAATAATGTAAATGGATCAACATTTAATCAATCAGGTGGAGATATTATTGTTGATGGTAATGACGCAGGTGTAGCGGCTAATTCTGTTGCTTCCGGTACTAATATCTTTGGTTTTGGTACTTCAGGAACAGGTGCTACATTAAATTTAACAGGCGGTAGAATTGTTATTGTAGATCCGCATGTTGCAACTTCATCAGCAGGAGGTACTTCAAATGGACACGCTTTCGCTTATTGGGGTAATGGTTACCGTGCAGGAGTAAATCATACAGTTCAATTAGGAGACGGAGTGTCTACTGATGCAGGTGGAAACACGAGTGGTCTTCAGTATAATACTTGGCCAGGAACGGGATATTTTATTGCAGGTAATTTAGTTATTAATTTATCTGCAGGTACAAACAGATTTGTTGTGCCTCCATATACAGTAGGTGTTGAAAAAGATTTAACAGTTACTTCAGGTGAGTTAAGATTATCTGGTTCAAAAATTAACGGAAATATTGTCAATAATGGTACGCTTACTTCTACTGGTACTTTAGAATTGGCACAATGGGGATCGGATTTAGCATCTTCTACTTCTAGCGTGGCATCTACAAATACACAGACTATATCTGGTACAGGTGTATTCAGAAATTTAGCAACATCTCCTACAGCTAACTTAACTAGTTTAACTGTAAATAATGCAAGTACCGGAGGTGTTACATTAAATGCACCATTATCAGTAAGTGGAACTTTAACACTTACAGCAGGTAAAGTTAATACAACTTCAACTAATTTATTGACGTTAGGAACTGCAACAGCGGCAGGAACTTTATCAGGAGGATCAGCTACGGCTTATATTACAGGTCCATTTGCCAGAACAATTGCTTCTGCGAATGCAAATACAAACTATATACTATACCCTGTAGGTAAATCTGCTTATGCTCCAGTTTCATTGGCTCCTGCAACTACAGCAGTAACTATCATGAAAGCGGAAGCATTTGATTCCAACTCTGGAACAGCAGGCTCTGGTACTCAAAACTTATCTTCTGCAAGAAGATGGGAAGCTCCGTTGGTATCTGGTACATTCTCTACAATCAATGTAAGATTAGGAGATGCTGCAATTACAAGTAGCAGTTTTCCGGTAATAGCGACAACAGCCAATGGAGTATATGATAGTTTATTTGGTACTACAGCTACTTATGCCGCAGGTACACCAAATACTACGCAATCTAACACCGCATTAGCAAGCACCAGTTATACAGGTTTCCTTTCCTATGCGGAAATGGCTCCTACATTGGGTACAGGCGAAATCTTGTATAAAGATAAAGGAATTAAAGTTTATCCTAATCCGTTTACAGATGTGCTGAATATTTCAGATATATCTAATGTGAAATCTGTGTTCATCGTAGATGTTGCAGGAAGATTGGTAAAAACTATTGCAAACCCCGCTTCGCAATTACAGTTGGGAGAGCTTAAAGAAGGATTGTACTTGGTTACTCTTGAAATGAAAGATGGTTCAAGACAAACTGTAAAAGCAATTAAAAGATAATTTATTATCAAATAATACTTAATAATAGCGGCTAATTTATTAGTCGCTTTTTTTTACCTAAAACCAATAGATTTTTTAAAATAATTTATTTTATTACTTGTTGTAAATCAATGATTTGTGATTAATTATTAACTTTCTGAAAAACAGTAATTTGCAACTAAGTATTAAATTAGGTTTTATTTAAATATTTAAATGATTGTTTAATAAATAGTTTGATAATTGTTAATTGTATTATTAAATATTAATTATTTGTCAAATTTTGGTTAATTAAATTAAAATTTATTTTTACTTTTACATCACCTAATTTTATTTTTTTACGCATGAAAAAACTTTTACTGATGTGTTTGATGTTCCTCTATGCAGGCATCATGGCGCAAACCACAGTAACAATAGGTTCGGGAGCCAGTACAGCTTCGGCTGGTACAAATGGCGATCCTATCTATCGTTCCAGTGGTACGAGTTCATTTCATCATTCAAAATCTATACAGTTGCTTACGGCAGCGGATTTGAGTGGTGCATCTGTTGTTCCTGGAGCAACCATTAACAGTATTGCCTATAATAAGAGTACGGCGTTTAATGTGTCGGGCAGTAATGCATGGACACTCAATGTCTATCTTAAAAATAGTACTGCTACTGCTTTAGCAAGTGGTACTGCCTGGAGTACTATGATTGGAGGGGCAACTTTATTTTATAGTGCTACGATAAATAGTACTAACAATTTTCCTGCTGCTGCAGGCTGGGTAACCTTTAACAATAATACATCAAACACTTTCAGCTATACAGGAGGTGCTATTGAAGTATATATTGAATGGGTTCCTTCCGGTACCTTGGCAACTCCATTTACAGGAGGTGCATTCCAATGGTTATATGATACTACAACTACTGCTCAGGCGATGGGAACCAGTGCTTCATCTGCAATTGCAGCTACAACTACTAGTTATACCACTCAAACGAGAAGGTATCAGACACAATTAACCTACACTGCAACAGCTTGCTCTGGTACTCCTAACCCTGGGAATACATTAGCAACGGCAACAAGTACACCGTGTTCTTCCCCGTATTCTACGACGCTGAGTCTGCAGAATTCTACGGTTGGATCAGGGGTTAGTTATCAATGGTACGATAATGCAGGTGCAATTGCGGGTGCTACAACATCTACTTACACAACAACTGTAAGTGCTGCTAATTCATTCTACTGTGCTGTTACATGTTCAGGTTCGGGAGTGACTACCAATTCAACTCCTGTTTCGGTTTCTGCTCCGGCTGCGGCAATATCAACTTTCCCATGGACTGAAAATTTTGATAGCATGACAACAGTTGGAAACGGAATCACTCCAAGTTGTTGGGCTACAAGTGGAGGTTTAAGCTCTTCTTATCTGTTTACAAGTCAGACTGCATCTGGAAATACCTACAATGATCCTAGGTCTGCTCCTAACTATATGACTATTTATTATCCTACTACGGCTGCATATTTATGGACTCCTTCATTTAATCTTACAGCAGGTCAGTCATATGATTTTTCATTCTATTGGGTTGGAGATGGATTAACGGGATGGCAGAATGAAGTATTGGTAAATAATGCTCAATCTTCTACAGGAGCAACAAGCCTTAGTACATTCCTTACTTCAACGCAAACAGCAACGGGAGGTTCAAATAGTACCAATTATACCAAAGTTACGGTAACATATGTACCAACAACTTCAGGGGTTTATACATTTGGTGTAAAAGCTTACGTAACATCTACTGCACCATACTATATGGGGTTTGATGATTTTAAATTAGAATTAACGCCAGCTTGTACTGAGCCAACAGTACTTACTTCGTCTGCAATTACAGCTTCAGGTGCTACCGTTTCTTGGACGGCTGCTACACCAGCTCCTGCAAATGGATATAATATTTATTACAGTACAACCAACACAGCGCCTACTGCTACTACAACGCCTACCGCTAGTGTTGCAGCAGGAGTTACAACTTATGGCTTAACAGGTCTTACGGCTAACACAACTTATTACGTATGGGTTCGTTCTAATTGTGGTTCAGGTTCTGCAAGTTCTTGGGCAGGTCCTTTGAGCTTCACAACTGCATGTACATCTACAACTGTTCCTTATGTTCAGGATTTTGAAAGTGTAACAACACCTGCATTACCTTCTTGTACTTCTTCAGAAAATGCAGGAACAGGAAATAACTGGACAACAAGTTCTCCGGCTGGTTATGGATTTACTACTAAAGCGCTTACTTATCTGTACAATTTTAGTAATGATGCAAATGCTTGGTTCTATACTCAGGGAATCAACTTAACAGCAGGAGTTTCTTACAGAATTAAGTATACATATGGAAATAACAGTACATCGTATGTTGAAAAACTAAAGGTTGCTTATGGTACTTCAGCGAATAATGCCAGTATGACAAATGCTTTAGCAGATCACCCAAGTATTAATACTGCAACTGCAGCAACTAACTTTGTAGACTTTACACCTACTGCATCTGGAGTTTATTATTTTGGATTTAATGCATACTCAGTAAGTAATCAATATAATTTATACGTAGATGATATTAACATTAATATTACTCCTACATGTTCAGAGCCTTCAGCGGTTACAGTACCTGCTGCAACTTTAACGTATAATTCTGCTGTTGTAAACTGGACTGCACCAAATCCTGTAACTGCGAATGGTTATGATGTGTATTATAGTACAACAAATACAGCTCCGACTGCTACTACAACGCCTACAATTTCTGGCTTAACTGCTACAACAACTACATTGCCTAACTTAGCATCTGCTACAGCTTATTATTTCTGGGTGAGATCTAGTTGTAGTGCTTCAGATCAGTCAATCTGGGTTCCTGTAACGTTCACGACAAAATCTTTCTGTCCTACTGTTACTGCACCTTCTGCTGCTGCAACAAACGTTTCTGTAACACCTACATTTACCTGGACTGCTGTAACCGGAGTTTCCGGCTATAAACTTTCTATTGGTACTTCAGCTGGTGCTTCCAATATTATGAATGCTCAGGATTTAGGAAATGTAACATCGTATACACTTCCAACTGCATTAAGTTATAATACAACTTATTATTATACCTTAAATGCGTATGATGCTATGTCTACATCTCAGGGATGCTCCGAAAGAAGCTTTACAACAGCACCTCCACCGCCTGCAAACGATGAATGTTCTGGTGCTATTGCTTTAACGCCTGGTGGTACTTTTGCACAAAATGCTGTAACTGCTACAAACTCTGGTGCTACGGCTACATCTGATGCTACGGCTACACATTCTTGCCAGACAACTGGTTACAGAGATGTATGGTATTCTGTAGTAGTTCCTGCAAGTGGAAATATTACAATTGAAACTCAATCTGTTTCTGGTTCCAATGTTACAGATACTGTTTTAGGTGTTTACAGTGGAAGCTGTGGAGCACTTACACAAATAGGCTGTGATGATGATAGCTCTTCAGACGGTAACTTCTCTTTAGTAGCTCTTACAGGATTAACGCCGGGATCTACGTTGATGGTGGGTGTTTGGAATTATTCTTCAACTACAACAGGTCAGTTTAAAGTATCTGCTTATGACGCATCATTGGTTTTAGCAACAAACGAAGTAAAAGATGCTAAAAATAACATCAAAGTTTATCCTAATCCATTCTCAGATATATTGAATATTTCCGATGTAGCGAATGTGAAAAACGTATTGGTTACAGATATCGCGGGAAGATTGGTGAAAACTATTGCAAATCCTACTTCAGAACTTCATTTAGGAGAATTGAAACAAGGAATGTATTTAGTTACTCTTGAGATGAAAGATGGTTCTAAACAAACGATAAAAACTATTAAAAAATAATTTTTAATACGTTTTATAAATAATAATAGCGACTAATTTTTTTTAGTCGCTATTTTTTTATCAATAAAATTTAAAATTAATGTTAAAATTTAAATATTATTGTTAAATTAGTACTCAATCAACAAAATATAGATAGTTTATGACAAAATTTTTACTCTCATGCTTATTATTTTTAAGTATGACTTTTTCAGCCCAGATTACTTTGGGTTCAGGAAGTACAGATGTTGGGGTAGCTCCAATAAGTACGTATTACGGTTATTCTTATGTACAGCAGATTTTCACAAAGCAGGAAATTAACGCCAATGCAGCAGGGAATATTACAGGACTCAAGTTCTATATAGACCCTTCAATGTCAATTTCAAACTCTTCACAATGGGTAGTTTATCTAGGACTCACCAACAAAACATCCTTCAGCTCCGATTCAGACTGGATTCCCGGAGCTCAGTTAACGCAGGTTTTTTCCGGAACTGTAAGCAATAACAACGGAGTTATCGAAGTAGTTTTTCCAACGCCTTTCGCTTACAATAATACTTCTAATCTTGTTATTGCGGCAGAGGAAAACTCTGCAGGTTATGATAATAATGATTATGATGAGGCAATGTATGTTTACAATGGAGCGCAAAATTCTACGATTTATTATAAAGATGATTATACAAATCCTGATCCGGCTTCACCACCTGCTACAGGAAATCTTGTAAATTACAAATCCGTTGTTACCTTTGAAGGACTGGCTTCCAACCCTGTTCCTGCTTGCCCGATAGTTACTTATCCGGCAAATAATGCTACATTTATTCCTTTAACTCCTACCATCACATGGAACAATACAGCAGGAGCAACGAGCTATAAAGTTTCTATCGGAACTTCTCCAGGAGGAACGAGCATAGCGAATCAGGTTTCTGTAACAACCAATAGTTATACACCTTCAGCAGCATTGGCTCCGAATACAACCCATTACGTTAAAATCGTAGCAGTAGGTTCGGGAGGAGAATCTTCAGGATGTACAGAGCAGATGTTTACTACTGCACCGCCGCCACCGGCTAATGATGAATGTGTAACAGCAATTACATTGCCTGTAAACCCAGATCTGAACTGCGGAACAGTAACTGCAGGGTATACAATTGGCGCAACAGATTCAGGAACTGCTCCAAGTCCGTGTTATGGACAAGCAGATGATGATGTTTGGTTTAAATTTGTAGCCACTGCTACAACTCATAAAATATCTCTTCTTAATATTACCTCTGTAGGAAGTACAGCGGGAGATACAGATACTTATTTTCAGGTATTCAGCGGAGGTTGTGGAGCACTATCAAGCATTTTGTGTTCAGATCCGCCTTCGGGAGTTGTATCGGGTCTTACGGTAGGAGAAACATATCTGGTGAGAGTGTACAGTTATTATGGTGCAGGAAGTAACCAGAGCTTTAATATCTGCGTAGGAACTTTCCCTCCGCCACCGGCAAATGATGCTTGTTCCGGAGCATTATCTGCTACTGCTTTCCCTTACACTTACGCGCAAAACGATGGAGCGGGAGCTACCAATAACTCGGGAATTGTAAGCGTATGTTCTAATGAAATGAATGACGGAACCTGGTTTACTTTTACAGGAGACGGAAGTACATTTAATATTAATGTAACGATGCCTGCAGGAAGTGATTTTGATCCTCAGATCGGGGTGTATAGCGGAAATTGTTCTGCATTAAACTGCGAAAGTACAGTAGATGATGGTGGACAGGGAGGTGCTGAAACAGTTTCTGTTCCTACACTTGCAGGAAATACCTATTATGTAAATGTTGGTCATTACAGTGGTTGGTCAGATGAGCCGGAAGGAGCATTTACCATTAACATTACGAAAAATAATTTAGCAACTTCCGAAGTGGCAGCCAATAAAAATACCATTAAAGTATTTCCAAATCCTTTCAGGGATGTTGTTAATATTTCTGATATAGCAAAAGTAAAATCAGTTTCTGTAACAGATGTTTCAGGAAGACTGATAAGAGTTATCGAAAATCCTACTTCTGAGATTCATTTGGGAGAATTGAAACAAGGGGTATATTTTCTGATGTTGGATATGAAAGACGGTTCTAAGCAGGTCGTAAAAACAATTAAAAAATAAAGAAAATTTAACCATAATAAAAGGCGGTCTGTAAGGATCGCCTTTGTTATTTTAAATAAAAAAACTTTATTTATTGGGAACAGGCTGAATTTCACCCGTCGTCATGCTATCAAAAATAGCAGGGAAAAACATAACAAGGATAAAATAAACCAAGATCACAAGTGCGATCAATGAAATAAGGATAATTACTAAGCTGTTCGGTTTGTTTTTATTAGGTTCCATGATTTTTGTGGTGTTTCGTTAATAGATCATTATATTTTTACTAAGCCAATTTCTTGCCACACTGTTTGCAATACCTTGCATCATCATCAATATCTTCATTTCCGCATCGGTCGCACACTTTTTCCAGATTCTGTCTTTTGTTTCTCATCTCGGCAGTTACAATTCCTGTAGGAACGGCAATAATAGAATAACCGGCAAGCATTAAAACAACAGCAAAAAATTTCCCCATCGGAGTAATCGGGGAAACGTCGCCATAACCAACCGTTGTAACAGTAACAACCGCCCAGTAAATTGCCTGTGGAATGGTTTCAAAGCCCTGTCTTCCGCCTTCCACCATAAACATCAGTGAACCGACAATCACGGAGAAAATAATTAAAAATAAAAGGAAAATATAAATTTTTCTTGAACTGTTCTTTAATGCTCTCACAATCACGGAGCCGTCATTCATAAAATCTAATAAGTTGAAAACCCGGAAAACTCTAAGCATTCTCAGCATTCTGAAAATCAGGAAATATTTGGTAACCGGAAAAATAAAGCTCAGATAAAAAGGAATTAAAGCAAGAAAATCAATAATTCCGAAAAAACTGAAAATATAGTTCCGTTTGTTTTTCACTACGGCAATTCTCGAAAAATATTCCGCCGAAAAAAATATGGAAATAATCCATTCCATAATAATGAATGTATAATGAAACCTTTTATCAAGCTTCGGTACACTTTCCATCATTATAATAGCGGTACTGATGAGGATCAGCAACAATAAAATAATATCAAAAAGCTTTCCGAGTTTTGTATCGGAGCGGTATATGATGCGATAAAGGTGTCTTTTCCAGAGAGCATCTTCGGGAATAAGATTGTGCTCTTTTTCCATTTTTCGATGTTTTTTTAAAATTAACAAATAATCCCTATTTTCGTACCAAACATAGATCATAAAATGACAATAAGTAAGGTAATTGCCAAAATAGAAGAAAGAATTCCTTTGCAACAGGCAGAAGATTTTGATAATGTAGGTTTATTATGCGGTGTTCCCGACAGAAATGTCTCCGGAATTCTGGTATGCCATGATGCATTGGAAAACGTTGTAGAGGAAGCCATTGAAAAGAACTGTAACTTAATTGTATGTTTTCATCCGATCATTTTTTCGGGACTGAAATCTTTAACAGGGAAAAACTATGTAGAGAGAGCTGTTTTAAAAGCTATTGAAAATAAAATTGCCATCTATGCCATTCATACCGCTTTCGATAATGATTTTTTTGGGGTTAACCGTGGAATCTGTGATCAGTTGGAATTAAAAAATTTAAAAATTCTTCAGCCTAAAAAAAATAATCTGAAACAGCTTACGGTTTTCGTTCCGAAAGATTATTCTGAAAAAGTAAAGGAAGCATTATTTTCGGCAGGTGCAGGAAATATCGGGTTTTATGACGAATGCAGTTTCAAAATCAACGGAAATGGAACGTTCCGACCGATTGAAGGTTCAAATCCGTTTTCGGGACAGCAGAACATCCGCGAAAATGCAGACGAAGACATGATTTCTGTGATTTTTGAGGATTATAAGCAGGGACAGATCGTTAATGCAATGAAAACGGCACATCCGTATGAGGAAGTTGCCCACCAGATTTACAGCCTTGAAAATACCAACCATTATTCAGGATTGGGAATGTATGGCGACCTTGATGAGCCGATGGATGAAAAAGATTTTCTGAAATTTGTAAAAGAAAAATTCAGTCTGGAGATGATCCGTCATTCAGGATTCAATAATAAAAAAATTAGAAGAGTAGGAGTTCTTGGCGGTTCCGGAGCAAGCGGCATCCGGTCTGCAATTTCCAAAAAATGTGATGCTTATCTTACGGGAGACGTAAAATATCACGATTTTTTCCTTGCCGATTCGAAAATGATGATTTGTGATATCGGGCATTTTGAATCAGAACAATTTGTAACTCAACAATTATTTGAAATATTGTCACAAAAATTTAGTACATTTGCAATCTCAAAATCTATTGAGAAAACAAACCCGGTAAATTATTTCATTTAAAATATGGCAAAAACCAACGATATTTCAGTTGAAGAGAAGTTAAGAGCTTTATACGATTTGCAGATCATTGATTCTAGATTGGACGAAATCCGAAATACAAGAGGAGAATTGCCAATCGAAGTAGAGGATCTTGAGATTGAAATCGAAGGTCTTGAAAAAAGAGCTGAAAAATTTCATGCAGAAATCAAAGATCAGGACGACCAGATCAAAACAAAGCATGAAGTAATAAACCATGCAAAAACTTTAATTGAAAAATACAAATCTCAGCAGGATAATGTAAGAAACAATAAAGAGTTTGAAGCATTAGGTAAGGAGATTGAATATCAGGAGCTTGAAATCCAGCTTGCAGAGAAAAGAATTAAAGAATTCGGTGCTAAAATAGGTCACAAAAACGAAACGTTAAGCGAATTGAACTTAAAAATTGATGAGCTTAAAAATCACCTGAAATTCAAAAAAGAAGAATTGGAAGGTCTTATCTCTGAAACTCAGAAAGAAGAAGAATATCTTATCGAGAAATCAAAAGAATTTTCTGAAAAAATTGATGAGAGATTATTGGCTTCATACAACAGAATCAGAACAAACTCTCCAAACGGTCTTGCTGTTGTAGGATTGGAAAGAGGCGCTCCAAAAGGATCATTCTTCACCATTCCGCCGCAAAAGCAGATGGAAATTGCTCAGAGAAAGAAAATTATCATCGATGAGCATTCAGGAAAAATCCTTGTTGACGACGAGTTGGTAATGGAAGAAAACGAAAGAATGAAATCTGTAATTAAATTTTAATTACTTACGATTTTAAAGATATAAAGCTGTTTCGATTTTGAGACAGCTTTTTTTGGCTTTAAACACTAATTGCGCAAATGTTTCGCAAATAGCACAATTTAATATTGAAGTTTTTTAAGGTAAAGTAGCTTTGCTCCTTTAGGAGCGGAATCTGTGTAGAAATAAGAGCAAGTCTATCAATCAATCCGTAGGATTGATATCTATAATAGCATCAATATTCTAAAGATAGCGTTCCTACGGAACGCCGAACGTCCTTCTAATATCATGTCTACACAGATAAAACTCTATAGAGTTTTTAAAAAATAAATATAAACTAAATACATGATATTAGTGATTATAAAGAAAAAGAATATTTAAAAACTTTTATTCAATGGAAAACTGTAATAGTTTTATTTTGAAATAATTAGATAGAGCCATTTATGAAGATATTCGAGCCATTCGTGTTAAAAATAAAAACCGCCTCAACAGAAGCGGTTTCTATTATTATTCCTTACGTTCATACATCTTATTGTAAAGATCGATGAATTTCTCTTTAATCGCTTTTCTTTTCAGCTTTAAAGTCGGCGTTAAAAGACCGGCATCAATGCTCCAGATTTCCGGGGTAAGCTCAATTTTTTTGATCTGTTCCCAGTTTCCTAAATGTTGGTTGATATCGTCAATCTCTTTTTTAATTCTTTCTTTTAATTCTGCACTTTTGGCAATTTCCTGTGGAGTGGAACCTACATTCAGATTGTTTCTTGATGCCCAGCTTTTTGCGAATTCAAAATCTGGCTGAACCAATGCGCAAGGCATTTTTTCGCCGTCTCCGACAACCATGATCTGCTCGATAAACTTTGAAGCTTTTGCTAAATTTTCTATGGTCTGCGGTGCAATATATTTTCCTCCCGAAGTCTTGAACATCTCCTTTTTACGGTCGGTGATCTGTAAAAATCCGTCACTATCGATATGTCCGATGTCTCCTGTTCTGAAATAACCGTCTTCTGTGAAAACTTCTTTCGTCATTTCTTCATTTTTAAAATAGCCTTTAAAAATAGAAGGACCTTTTACCGTAATTTCTCCGTCTGCCTGGATTTTAACACTCAGATTGTCAAGAGGTAAGCCTACGGTTCCGATTTTCATTTTGCTGAAAGAATTTACCGAAATTACAGGCGAAGTTTCCGTTAATCCGTATCCTTCCAGAATAGGAATTCCTGCATTTTGGAACATCAAATTCAGTCTTGTAGACAAAGCTGCAGAACCGGAAACCAGCGTAATGATTTCACCGCCTAAACCTTCTCTCCACTTTTTAAACACCAGTTTGTCGGCAATAATTTCCTTTAATCCGGATGGTTTTGAAACACTTTTCTTTTTGGAAATCAGATCCAGTGCCCAGAAAAAGATTTTCTGTTTCAGACCTCCCGCGGAAGAACCTGTGGCGTAGATTTTATCATACACTTTTTCTACGAGTCTCGGTACCACGCTCATGTAGTGAGGTTTTACTTCTTTTACATTTTCTCCCATCTTTTCGATGCTTTCCGCGAAATAAATCGAAAAACCGTTGTATTGGAAAAGATAGAAAAGCATTCTTTCGAAAATATGGCAGATCGGAAGGAAACTCAGAACCCTTGTATCTTTATAATCCAGACTTTTCTTTTTAGGAATTCTCGGGATAGAACCCAACACGTTGGAAACGATATTATGGTGAGTCAGCATTACTCCTTTCGGTTTTCCTGTTGTTCCCGAAGTATAAATAATTGTCGCCAGATCTTCCGAATTAATGGCATTTGAAAGATCTTCCACTTCAATCTGCGTAGAATCATCCTCACCAAGATCCAGAATTTCTTTCCAGTTGGCAGCGCCTGTAATATTGTCAAAAGTAAAAACGCCCTGTAATGAAGGAATGTTATGTTTTACTTTTACTACCTTGTTCAAAAGATCCTTATCAGACACAAAACAGTACTTAATTTCTGCATTGGTAAAGATAAATTCATAATCTTCGGGAGAAATACTCGGATAAACGGGAACAGAAACCACCCCGATCTGCGAAAGTCCGAGATCCATAATTGCCCATTCTGTTCGGGAATTAGTGGTGATTAATGCGATTTTGTCACCGGGTTTTATGCCCAGTTTTAAAAGTCCTCTTGATATCTTATTGGCTTCATTGATAAACTCTTGCGTGGAAGTTTTCTTCCATTCACCATGATATTTGGTTACAAACATATCCGACTTCGGATACGTTTTCAGTGCGTATTGAGGAATATCAAATAATCTTTTGATTGTCATGATTTTTTAAGTAATTGTTAAAGGATTTTAAATATAAGCATTTTTTTTAATTGTGGAAATTGGAAGTGATTGTTTAGAAATTAATAAAATGTATGCCATAATATATTTAATAATTCAAACTTAATATATATATGATGAATATTTAAAAATCAACTTCTTTCGTTGTTTTTATCTAATTTATGATTCTATTTTCAGATTTGCCCAAAAAGTGTAAATTAGCGACCATCTAATTATTCAATGTTATGGACTTTAATTTATCAGAAGAACAGCTGATGATTCAGCAGGCAGCAAGAGATTTTGCGCAAAGCGAACTTTTACCGGAAGTAATCGAAAGAGACCGCGACCAGAAGTTTCCTGCAGAACAGGTAAAGAAAATGGGGGAAATGGGACTTATGGGGATGATGGTGGATCCTAAATACGGCGGTGCCGGAATGGACAGCGTTTCTTACGTTCTTGCCATGGAAGAAATTGCAAAAGTAGATGCTTCTGCGGCTGTGGTAATGTCTGTAAACAACTCATTGGTTTGTGCAGGTCTTGAAAAATTTGCTTCTGAAGAGCAGAAAGTAAAATATCTTACCCCTTTGGCAAGCGGACAGGTAATCGGAGCTTTTGCTTTGTCTGAGCCTGAAGCAGGTTCTGATGCAACTTCCCAGAAAACAACTGCGGAAGATAAAGGAGATTATTACCTTTTAAACGGGATCAAAAACTGGATCACAAACGGTGGAACAGCATCTTACTATATTGTAATTGCACAGACAGATCCTGAGAAAAAACATAAAGGAATCAACGCTTTCATCGTAGAAAGAGGTTGGGAAGGTTTCGAGATCGGTCCGAAAGAAGATAAACTGGGAATCAGAGGAAGCGATACGCATTCTTTGATCTTCAATAACGTAAAAGTACCGAAGGAAAACAGAATCGGGGAAGACGGTTTCGGATTCAATTTCGCGATGGCTGTTCTGAACGGTGGTAGAATCGGGATTGCTTCTCAGGCTTTAGGAATTGCTTCCGGAGCGTACGAACTGGCTTTAAAATATGCTAAAACAAGAAAAGCGTTTAAAACAGAAATCATCAATCATCAGGCGATTGCATTTAAATTAGCAGATATGGCAACTCAGATTACAGCAGCAAGAATGCTTTGCTTCAAGGCGGCTGTAGAAAAAGACGCAGGAAAAGATATCTCTGAAAGCGGAGCAATGGCAAAATTATACGCTTCTCAGGTGGCAATGGATACTACGATTGAAGCTGTACAGATCCACGGTGGATACGGATATGTGAAAGAATATCACGTAGAAAGAATGATGAGAGATGCCAAAATCACTCAGATCTACGAAGGAACTTCTGAAATCCAGAAGATCGTTATTTCAAGAAGCATTGCAAAGTAATTGCTTAATTATACATGAAATAGTAAAAGGCTTCCGCATTTGGAAGCCTTTTTACATTCACACGAACCACAAAATATAATATATAAAATTTTTTGTCTGCTTTTATTTATCTTTTTGATGGAAATTTGAGGCTAAAGTTAAATTTTACAAGCTTTATTCCTTTCTTAAGGACTTATCAAAAATATCAATAACATCGGTTAAAAATCAATTTATCCCATTAAAATAATATTAAAATAAAAATCCATCACAAAGGATGGACTTTCGAAATTAATGGGCATCATGATTGGTTGTGTTTTTACCCCTCTTTTTATAAAAATAATATCCTATTCCGGCAATTAAAAACAATGGCCAAAGCGGCAGAATAAACAGGAATATGGAAGTAATGACACTCCATCCTGAAGAAACGGCGGCTAAAGACTTTTCACCAAAAGTTTCCGGAGCTTTATGAGCGTTATCCAAAAGAGAGATCCTGATCTCACAAAGCGTATTGTTATAATAGTCATTTCCTTTTACTTCTATGTTTTTGCTTTCAATATTGCCGATATTGCTGCTTAAATCATCCATCAGTTGGTCAAAATTCTGCAGAGGAACTTTAATCTGAAGATAATATGCTTTTTGATCCGCCATTTCTGAAGATCTGTCATCGGAAGGTTCTGCTGCAACATAAGTGAGCTCTTCTTTTGTCACTGCGCCGTTGTTTCTAACCGTTTCCTTTCGTATAATTTCCCTTACGATTTCCGCATTGTCTGCATTCATGGTTAAATAACCCGATTTTACCATTTTATTTTTCAGAACATTCAGTTCGTAATTTTCATTCTTCGGTTTGTCTTTATAAACGATTTTGGTTTCTTTAATCACTTTCGGAGCCGGAACATTCACCACAATTTTTTCTTCTTTTTTAGCCGAATCTTTTTTCTCGGTTTTCGATTCCAGTCTTACGGAAGAAATTTTCTCAGATAAAGAATCTACCATTTTGGAAGTATTTTCAATTTTATCTTTTACTTCATTTTTAGTGTTTTCAAAATCTTTAATTTTTACATTGGCAGAATCCAGTGCAGCATTGGCTTTTTCGCTTACGTCATTAATTTTTTCAGAGGTCGCAGAAATCGTACTGTCTGCTGATTGTACTGCGTCTTCAATTTTAGATGTTGCCGCTTCTCCTTTTTTACACATGATAAACGTGCTTGATACAGCAACGAGTAAGATGAACTTTTTCATAACATTAATTTTTTCGATGAGGTAAAATTAGGAGGGAAGTTTTTGTAAAGATTGTAAAGGAATTGTTTTGCTTATGTAAATTGATAAAGAGTTGAATTTTAGTATTTTGTAAAATAAAAAAATGCTGTTTTACAAAGTTTTTTTAAATTTTTATTTTTTCTCTTAACCAAATCCTGTCTGAATTTAATTTTCGGAGCTGTTATTTTGAGCGAAACAAAGCGGAGTCGAAAAATCTCAGAAACACTCAAGATTCTTCATGGTATAAAAGTTTCATTTAATTTCATAAAAAAATCCGCAGAAAAACTTCCGCGGATTGTCTATTTAAAGCTGATTTATTTCAATTAAGCATTCTTAAACTCACTGATGAAATGCAGTTTCACATTCGGGAACTTCTCCTGCGTCATGTGAATCGTGAAAGAAGAATCGGCAAGGAAAACCAACTGGTTGTATTTATCCCTCGCCAAAAATCTCTGCTTCAGTCTTGCAAATTCCTTGAATTCGTCTGACTTTTCATCCGCTTCCACCCAACACGCTTTATGCATAGAAAGAGGTTCGTATGTACATTTTGCCCCATATTCATGCTCCAGACGATACTGGATTACCTCATACTGAAGCGCACCCACTGTTCCGATGATCTTTCTGCCGTTCATTTCAAGGGTAAATAACTGTGCAACCCCTTCATCCATCAACTGATCGATCCCTTTTGCCAGTTGTTTTGCTTTCAACGGATCGTTGTTGTTAATATATCTAAAATGTTCAGGAGAGAAGCTCGGAATTCCTTTGAAATTCAGTTTTTCGCCGCCTGTTAACGTATCTCCGATTCTGAAACTTCCCGTATCATGAAGACCTACAATATCTCCCGGGAAACTTTCATCAACCACCTCTTTTTTATCCGCGAAAAAAGCATTTGGTGAAGAGAACTTCATTTTTTTGCCCTCTCTTACCAAAAGATAATTTTCATTTCTCTTGAAAGTTCCCGAAACAATTTTTACGAAAGCCAGTCTGTCCCTGTGCTTCGGATCCATATTCGCGTGGATCTTGAAAACGAATCCTGTAAAACCATTTTCTTCCGGCTTTACAATACGTGTATCACTTTCCTTCGGTTGTGGCATTGGTGCAATATCAATAAAAGCATCCAGCAACTCACGAACTCCGAAATTATTCAAAGCCGAACCAAAGAAAACAGGCTGCAAATCCCCCTTCATATAATCTTCACGGTTGAATTCAGGATAAACCGACTGAACCAGATCCAGTTCCTCTCTTAAAGTAGCGGCAGCTTTTTCGCCAATCACTTCATCAATTGAAGGATCATTAATATTGTCAAACTTTATCGCTTCACCCACCTTCTGTTTCTTCTCTTCCAAAAACAACTGGATATTGTTTTCCCAGATATTGTAAATTCCCTGAAAGTCAGCTCCCATACCAATTGGCAAAGAAAGCGGACAAACCGTTAATCCCAGTTTCTGTTCCACCTCATCCAGCAAATCGAAAGCATCCTTACCTTCACGGTCAAGCTTATTAATGAAAACCAGCATCGGAATATTTCTCATTCTACAAACCTGAACAAGCTTTTCCGTCTGTTCCTCAACCCCTTTTGCAACGTCAATCACAACGATTACAGAATCAACAGCCGTTAAAGTTCTGTACGTATCTTCTGCAAAATCCTTGTGACCGGGAGTATCCAGAATGTTGATTTTGTGGTTTCTGTATTCAAAAGCCAATACCGAAGTTGCCACGGAAATCCCTCTCTGTCTTTCAATTTCCATGAAATCGGAGGTCGCTCCCTTTTTTATTTTGTTGGATTTTACCGCACCCGCTTCCTGAATTGCACCCCCGAAAAGCAAAAGCTTTTCCGTAAGAGTGGTTTTTCCGGCATCCGGGTGAGAGATAATTCCGAAGGTTTTTCTTTTTTCTATTTCTTTGATTAAGTCTGACATATCGTATTTTGAAGTTGCAAAAATCGGGAATTTTGTCGAATCCTGAAAATTTTGTTTGAACACAAATTTTTACACGAAAAGCATGAATTTTATTTAACCGAAAACTCACAAAAGATTATAACACATTCGCAACTTAAGGTTAAATTCTTTGTACGTAAAAGAACCCATTAGTTTAAAATCTTTGATTTTTTATTTTGAAGTTGTTTGAAGTAAGAGAGTTTGCTTCTTTAGGAGCAGAATCTGTGTAGAAATAAGAATAAATCCGCAAATCAATCCGTAGGATTGATATCTATAAATATGATAAATTTTTTAAAGATAGCGTTCCTACGGAACGCCGAACGTACGGTTAATATGATTTCTACACAGATAAAACTCCACAGAGTTTTCTACCGTTTTACTTTAAATAACTTTTTTTGTTTGCTTTTGCTAAACTAAAAATAGGCTAAAAAATCAAATTCGTGGAATTTGTGAAAACCATTTGTGTTATTCGTGTTTAAAAGATCAACGATGAGTTTAAATTTTATTGGAAAAACGCTAAGGCGCAAGATTTAAATAAGAATTTTCCAGTTTTAAGGCGCAAGGATAAAATCAAAGATTTTATTTTATAATTCTGATGATCAATTTTATCAAAGATAAAATCCTTGCGCCTTAAAGATTTGAGACTAATAAAAATCCTGCGTCTTTGCGAAAACCAACCTGAGTCCTGTTAATTCCTGTAAAAATTAGTGCTATTTGTGTTTAAGCTTAAGTAACGTGAATTCGGAGAAAAACATGAGGTGCTTAATGTCTAAAATTAATATTTTAGAATTGAACAAATACTAAAACA